>CANJEU010000265.1 GCA_947473445.1 Fidelibacterota bacterium
CGCAACCTGGCCCAGGGCGCGTTCAACTATACGGGCAATGTTTACGACCTCTCGATCCAGGGCGACGGTTTTTTCTCGACGCAGGGCGCAGGCGAGCCGATCCGCTACAGCCGCGCTGGCAATTTTACGCTGAATGAAAACAGCCAGCTGGCGACCCATGATGGGCGCCTGGTGCTGGACGTCAATAATCAGCCCATCACCATTCCGGCCGGGGCCGGCGAAGTGATGATCCAGGGTGACGGCTCGGTCATCGATCAGAACATGGCCCAAGCCATCGGCCAGATCAAAGTCGTGCGCTTCGACGACCAGCGCCTGCTCGAGCAGGTGGACGGCAAGTCGTTCACGATCGCGCCGGGCCAGCAGGAAATCGCGGCGGAAAATCCGAAAGTGGCGCAGGGCGTGCTTGAGGGTTCCAACGTCAACGGCGTGGGCGAAATGACTCGCTTGATCGCCCTCAACCGCGCCTACGCCGATGTCACGCGTATGGTGGAAAACGAGCATGAGCGTAAACGCAAGGCGTCCGACATGTTCGCGCGCCAGACGACCGCCTAGATATCTGGATAAGGAAACAAAGCCATGAGTATCCGTGCTCTCAGTATCGCCGCGACGGGTATGCTTGCACAGCAGACCAACGTGGAAGTTATTTCGAACAACATCGCCAATATGAACACGACGGCGTATTCACGCCGCCGGACAGAGTTCAACGATCTGCTGTATCAGGATCTGCGCCGCGTCGGCTCGACCTCGTCGGACGCAGGGACCATCGTTCCCTCCGGCGTGCAGCTCGGCCTTGGTGTGAAAACGGCCGCGGTGTACCGCATTGCCGAGCAAGGTTCGCTGCTGTCGACCGACAACAGCCTCGACATCGCCATCCAGGGCAAAGGCTATTTCCAGATCGAAATGCCCGACGGTTCGCTGTCGTACACCCGCGACGGTTCGTTCCAGCTTTCGCCCACGGGCCAGGTGGTCACGCATAACGGCTTCACCGTTGCGGGCTTCGGCGCGATCCCGGCCGATGCGACCTCGATCAGCATCAACCCGCAAGGCCAGATGTACTATACGCAAGACGGCGTGGTTGATCCCGCCCAGGCCGGCCAGGCGGTGATGGTGAACTTCGCCAACGAAGCGGGCCTTGAAGCGAGCGGCGACAACCTCTACCGCGAAACCCCCGCGTCGGGTCAAGCCACACCGGGCACTGCCGGCGCCATCGGCTACGGCACTATCCTGCAAGGGTTCCTGGAATCCTCGAACGTCAACGTGGTGTCGGAAATCACCGACCTCATCAGCGCCCAGCGTGCTTATGAAATGAACTCGAAGGTGATCAAGACGGCCGACGAAATGGCCTCGACGATCAACCAAATGTCGTAAGCGCAAATTTCGTAAGCGCGCCAGTCTCGTAAGGATTTTCGTTATGGGTGTTCACATGCTCTCACGGGTTTCATTGAGCTTCGCCGCAGCGCTTGTGATGTTGATGGCCGCGCCCGCGGCGGCCGACATGAGCACCCTGGACGAAGAATTGCGCCTGAAGACCGCCATCACCATCCAATCGAACGTTGTGACCCTCGGCGATGTGTTCGACGGTTATCTGGCCCGTCCGGAGAAGGTCGTCACGCAGGCGCCGAAGCCGGGTCAGCGCATGGTGCTTTCGGCCGAATGGCTGACCGCCACGGCGCGCACCTACGGTCTCAATTGGCAGCCCAGCAGCCCCTTCGACCGCGCCATCGTTTATCAGCCCGGCCAGACCGTCACGAGCGGCGACATCGTCGCGGCCGTGAAAGCCGCGCTGATCAACAATGGCATGCCCGCCGGTTTCGACATCAGCGCAAGCTCCCCGCAGGCGCCGGTGACAGTGTCGATGAACGCCCTGAAAGGCGCCGTCGTGCGCGAAGTGCAATACGATGCCGCCGCCAAGCAGTTCTCGGCGGTGGTGCAAATTCCGCCGAACGATCCGGCCGCCGTCTTCATCCAGGTGCGCGGCGTGGCTTTCGCCACCGTGCAGGTGCCGGTGCTCAAGCAGGCCCTCGGCAAGAACACGACCATCTCCGCCGACATGATCGATCTCGTCGCGATGGCACAAGATAAAGTGACCCCGGAGACCATCACCGATCCCGACCAGCTAATCGGCAAGACGCCGCGCATGTTCCTGAAATCCGGCGAGCCGCTGCGCGACAATCAACTGACCCAGATCGTCCTTGTCCAGATCCCGGTGCTGATCGACGGCATGGACCGCGACGGCCGCATCGACGAGACCCACGTAAAAATGGTTGAAGTCAACGCAGCCGCCGTTCCGCTCGACGCCGTGACCGACGCCGCGTTCCTCATCGGCAAAACCCCGCGCCGCCCGCTGGTTGCCGGCGCCCCGATCCGCCGCGCCGATGTGGCCCTGATGCGGCAGGTTGAAGTGCCGGTTGCGACCCGCGATCTGCCGCACGGCACCGCGATCACCGACGACGACGTCACCTGGGTAATGGTGAATGCGTCGGAAGCGATGAACGGTGTTGCGACGAGCCCTGAAGAACTGCTCGGACAGGCGACACGCTATCTGGTGCGCGCCGGGCAGCAGCTGCGCCTGAACTCGATTGCCAAGGACATCGCGGTAAAGCGCGGCCAGGTGCTGACGGTGTTGTGGTCGGTGCAGAACATCAATCTGACCGCCAGCGGCAGCGCGCTTGAAAACGGCGCCGTGGGCGATGTGATCCGCGTTACCAACAGCAAGAGCAAACAAGCCTTTCTTGCCGAAGTCATCGACGGCCGCACCGTTCGCGTCGCGGCCCCCGAACAAGTCGCAGCGCGCTAAGCCTCGATACCGCACGCACAGAAGAACGTTTTTTAAAGGAAACGGACATGACCAAGACAAACACCCGCCGCCTCACCACCGCACTGCTCGCCGCGAGTATGCTGGCCGGCTGCAGCGCCGCCGAACGTCTGTCGCGCGTGGGTCAGAACCCAGCTTTGTCTCCGGTCATCAGCCCGACCCAGCATGAAAACTATCGCCCCGTCAGCATGCCGATGCCGACGCCGACAATCCTTGAGCCTGCGGCCAATTCGCTGTGGCGGCCGGGCGCACGCGCCTTCTTCAAGGATCAGCGCGCCAAAGTGGTCGGCGACGTTTTGACCGTCGTGGTCAACATCCAGAACGAAAAGGCGCAGCTGTCGCAGCAGACGAGCCGGACGCGTAAGGCCGACGAAGGCGTGAATGCGCAGGGCCTGTTTGGCATCAATAGCAACATCCTGCGCGCGCCGCTGGACGGCAAGCCGCAGTTGCAGACCGAAAGCACCAGCAATTCCACCGGCACCGGCGCGGTCAACCGCTCGGAGAGTATCAACCTTCGCCTCGCCGCCACCATCTTGCAGGTTCTGCCCAACGGCAACCTCGCCCTCGCGGGCCGCCAGGAAGTGCGCGTCAACGGCGAGCTGCGGGAACTTCTGGTGGCCGGCGTCATCCGCCCCGAAGACATCCGCTCGGACAACACCATTGCCTGGGACAAGATCGCCGAAGCGCGGGTGTCCTACGGCGGCCGCGGCACGATCACCGACGTTCAGGAGCCGCGCTACGGCCAGCAGATCTTCGACATTCTCTTCCCGTTTTAGTTTGCGGAATGGAGGCTTCGAGCGGTTGATCGGGAATCACCCCCCGGCTGCGTGAGAAGCCTCCGTCCCGCGCCTTCTGTCTCGCTGTTCATATCCATGGCCAGCGCAGAAGCAAACTCCGAGCCCGATCCCAAGTGGATCGGGCTCTTTTTTTACCGGCGGCTCGCGGGCGCGTGTCGCTGCGCTCACGCCATCGTCTTCTTGAGGGCGCGTGTCGCTGCGCTCACGCGCGGGGACCAGCGCGGTATCGGAGCTTTGAAATTCTCGGGGACAAGATCGGAGTCGGTCGGCGCAGAGCCATATTTTGCTGCGATTCTCGCAGAGGCGCGCGCGGAGTCTTAATGCAGAACGGAGTCCCTCGGGCTTTTGGGCGCGGTTTAACGGCAAAAAAGTAACCAGCGGAGCTACCTTTTTCGTTAACGGATTATGAATCTTTGGCTCCTGCCGTGCCGGGACGTCAACG
>CANJEU010000266.1 GCA_947473445.1 Fidelibacterota bacterium
AAAGTCGGCTGCGCGGTCCGCGAGGAGCGCTCATCGAGGGAGTAGCGCAAGCCCACAGTGGCCCGCAGTTGTGGAAGGATGTCGTAAGACACCTGCGCGTACGGGGCATAGCTGGTATTGACGCCGCCCGTGACGGCATCGACGGCGCCTGTAATTTGCCGGCCCGCGATCGCCTGCGGCTGGAGCTGATTGGTCGAGAACAGGTAGAGCGAGGAAAGTTGATCGCCGGAGTTTTCCTTGAAGAAGAAGGCGCCAATGGTCCAATCGACGCTGTCCTCCATGGCGGACCCGCTGAGCGTGGATTCAAGCGTATAGGCCCTATAGTCCGGCGTTGCGCTGGGGTTCTGGATCGTGTCGTAAGGCGCGCCGCGGCTGATGGAGATCGCTTCGGTCGAGAACCAACGATAGCCCCCAAGGACGCGCAGGGCCCCCCAATCAAATTCTCTGTCGTAGGCCGCCGAGACAGATTGGAACGCGCCGGCGTTGTATCCCATGTCCGCCTGGTCGATGCGCCAGAAGTCGGCCTTATGGCGGGCCAGAACATTCAGAAGCGCATTGTAAGCGGCCGGCGAGGTGTTCACTGCACGGGCTGCGACGTCGGCGTAATAGGGGTCGATCACGCGGCCTTTGAGATCAATAAGCCGCCCGCATGTCGTAGGGATCTGGCAAATCGAGGGACGCACCACCGGCGCCGCATTGGCGCCGATATTGCCGGTCGATGTATTTACGCCTTCGAAGTAATCGAGCAGGTGATAAGACGAACCCGTGTGACGCTCGATATCGAAGTCGCCTCGCAGAACGAGCTTGGATAGGTCGTCCATGTCGAAGCGTAAGGAAAACAAACCGGCCTTCTTGCGAGAACCGAGCCCCGGCGTATCATTCCGCTCGCCGGTCGTTGGATTAGCGTATGCGTTGCGCAAATAGCCTGCGGACTCCGTGGCCGACGCCGCGGCGCGTGCGAATATTTTGTCCGTCAACGGCACATTCACGATAGCTTGGCCCTCGTAACGGCCATAGTCGCCAACGACAAATTGCACCGACCCGCCGAACTCCGGTTGCGGTTCGTTGGTCGTGTAAAGCACTGCGCCGCCCGTAGCATTGCGACCGACCATGGTTCCCTGGGGTCCCTTTAGAACTTGAATTTTCTCAATGTCGAAGAGCGCGCCGGTCAGGCCTTGCGCGCGCGCGTAATAGATCCCGTTCACATAGACGGACGCGGCCGTGTCGTATTGAATGCCACTGCCCGGGAAGTTTCTGATCCCGCGGATTGTGATGTTGATGGTGTCCTGGCGGAACGTATCTGGTTCGACCTGCAGCGATGGCGCCACGAATTTCAGATCGGCCACCGTCTGGACGTTTCTGGTTTCAAGATCCCGCGGACTGAGGGCTGTTATCGCGATCGGAACAACTTGAAGGTTTTCAGCGCGCTTGCGCGCGGTAATGACGATTTCCTCGAATGCGCGCTCGACGATTCTCCGTTGGCTTGCTTCCGGAGTCTGCTCGGCCGCCTGTACTGAAGTGACAGGAATTATCGCCGCGCAGCTCAGTATTGTGAGCCACGTTGAAGATAACCGGCCCCTTTTACCCGCTCTTTGCCGTTCGCCCCCGGTCATTGAATGCGCGCTAAATGGGAATGAGATAGTCGGCAAGATTTGCCACCCGCGGCGTACCTTGCACCGCCGTGGTCCCCAAATAGAGATACCCGACGACGTGATCCGTGGCGTCAAGACCGAGGGACGTTTTGACCGTCTCCTCATAGGCGGCCTGACCGGTCTTCCACATGGTGCCAAACCCGAGGGCATGCGCGGTGAGGATCATGTTCTGCATGCCCGCGCCGACGGCGACGACTTGCTCAATTTCGGGAATTTTCCCGCCCGTCTTCGTGCGGGCCACAACCGCAACGATGGTCGGCGCGCGCATCGCTTTGGCGCCTTCGCGCTGCACATCTTCATCCGTCGCCGCCGGCGTCAGACGGCGACGCATCTCGGCCATACTATTCGCAAGGATATTCCGCTTTTCACCCTCGAGAACGACGAATCGCCAGGGCGAAAGACGGCCATGATCGGGGGCGCGCGCCCCCGCCATCAGAATAGCCTCAAGCTGCTGCGCCTCTGGTCCTGGCGCCGTGAGTTTAACTGCAGAGGCTCTGCTGCTGATCGCCGTATGAACATCCATAAACTTGCTCCGTATGACCCGCGATTGGTTTGGCCGAATCGCGATCTGACCGATCGCGCAGGCAACACCTATCATACAAGAGCCGGCCCTTGTGCCAGCCCGAAACCAACCGCCACCCTATGGGTTACCCTAAGCCCGGCGGGGAAGCACTATAGCCTTCCCAATGGGATTTTGGTTGAGCGCGATGGCAGCGGGCTTGTCGGGTCCCGGCCTTGCGCTCCGGCGAAGGATGACGCCCCTACGCGCGGCTATCGGCTGATTCTCGGTAATGGGCCCAACCGGGACGAGCCAGACTGGACGAGCGCGTCAGAGTAGCGCCGCAAATGTCACAGCGATAGGTAGCGGTCTCCTTTCCTTCGTCACGCGAGACCTCTTTCAGACTGGCGTGGGGTTCTTGGGTGCGGCTCTTACAGAGCTGAAGCTGGCACGCTGCGCACCGTGTCAGCGGTGCTACATCCTTGGTCGCCCGGTTATGAGAAGCGTCGTCCAATTCCACAGTGCTCCCGCGCTTGCTAGAAAACGATGTAGCCAAGGAACGCCAATATCAGCGCAACGGCGATGAGCCAGCCGAGGACAGCGCTCGCAAATTTTTGTGGAGCTGGCCGTTTTGCATGTGCTTCACTGATCTCATGAGGCGTCAACGAGGTGGACCGTAAATCACGGTGACGCTCCTCTCGTCGTTTAAGTTCGTCGGATATCGTCACCCTGCCCCGATGGCGGTTTAGCCCGCCAAATAGCCGCGCTGCGAGGTCCTGAATGACGCTCGGCCATTATGGACCTCCCGGAAGAACCAACGACGTTGAGGCGAGATGGTTACGCCCCCGCAGGAAGTAATGGACGTGACTCACCCCGAAGGGATGCAGTGTCGCGGACATGACGGCTTCGCAGGGCGTCAGAATGCGGGACCACCCGCATTTCACGCCCTGCAATCCATATCCTACTTGAGCGGACAAGCCGCAGTCAGGTCCGCCAGGGTGCCAGCGGCTTGGTTGTTGACGAGATGCTGCACCGTACCTGTAAAGGTGCTTTCCACTTTCAACGTATACTCCTTGATCGACGTTGTCGGAGTGACTCGCGCAACCGTTTCGATCGTTCTCGCATCAAAGGCCGCTTGAGTGCCGGGAGGAATAGAAGGTGTTGTAAACGTCCCGAGGCGCGCGCCGGTGCGGGCGTTGAATAAGCCTGCGGACACGACGGCGCTTGTTGCGCCAGAATTGTAGAAGATCACTGTGCTTGGGTAGCTATCGTCGAGAACCGAGCTGTGGACGTTCGCCAGCTTGCCCGCATTCGTCGTCAAGCCGGTATCGCAATTGCTGAGGTTCGCAAACGAACCTGGCGAGGAACGATACACAATATGCTGGAATGTGCCCGTGATGCTTGGCACGACGCCAACAGCATAAAAGATCGGCTTGTTCATCGCCCCTCCCGCGACCGCTTCGATGGTACTGACGGGAATTTGCAGCGTCGCGTTCGCGGCGATACTCGGGCTCTGCCACTGGGCTCGCTTTTCGCCAGACGCAGCATTGAACAGATTGACGACAACCGATCCTGCGGCGCTGCCGGTGTTAAAGAAACGAAGATACGAAATCGCATCGGTTTGAAGAGTTGAGAAAACGGCAGCTTGCCGGAGCGTGGCGCTCGCGGTGCTTAAAGGAATGGAGGAGACGCTCCCCAGTCCACGGAGCGGCATCGCAACGTTCGTAAATGTGTTGTTGCTCAGGACCGCGTTGACTGTTGTCGTGAAATTATTCACCGCCACCACCGACGGGGACGAGAGCTGATTGGTAAAGGTGGAGTTACGCACCGTGAGGCTGTTCGTCGCCTTGAGATTACCCTCCGGCCCATAGGCGATCATC
>CANJEU010000267.1 GCA_947473445.1 Fidelibacterota bacterium
GATGTACCGCAGTTTGATCTGGTTCGCCGCCTACGTCCCGATGGGGCGCCTGACCCCGGTGCTACTGGATGTGGCGATTAAAGGCTATACGCCGCGTCCGTAGAGCCGCGATTGGGCCGTTCCGAGGGGTGTCCTGCCCGCCGGGGGTTTTCTGATTTCCGGACATGCCCTATAGCTGCGGCATGAAGCCCACCAATAGTGTCCTTTCCGGCCTTCCGACCACTGTGTTCACGGTGATGTCGGCGCTGGCCACCGAACATAACGCCCTGAACCTCGGTCAGGGGTTTTCCGACGACAACGGACCCGACGACGTGCGCGCGAAAGCCGCCGAGGCGCTCGAAGAGTCCAACCAGTACCCGCCGATGATGGGTCTGCCGGAGCTGCGAAAAGCCGTCGCGGAAAACGGCAAGCGCTTCTTCGGCGTGGATGTGGACTGGAGCGAGGTGATGGTGACCTCGGGCGGGACGGAATCCCTCGCGGCGTGTCTGCTGGGGCTGATCGAGCCGGGCGATGAAGTGATCGTGCTGGAGCCGTTCTACGATTCCTATCTGCCGATGATCCGGCGCGCCGGGGGCATTCCCAAAATCGTGCGGCTGATGCCGCCGAACTGGGAGCTGCCGCGCGAGGCGCTGGCGGCGGCCTTCGGGCCCAAGACCAAATTGATGATTCTCAACACGCCGATGAACCCTTGCAGCAAGGTGTTCCGGCGCGATGAACTCGACTTCATCGCGGCGCTGGCGCAGCAACACGATATCTATGTGATCTGCGATGAGGTGTACGACCACCTTGTCTATGACGACGCGCAGCATATCTCGCTGATCACGTTGCCGGGCATGCGCGAGCGTTGCCTGCGGCTGGGCTCGGCCGGGAAGACCTTTTCGCTGACAGGCTGGAAGGTTGGTTACGTGAGCGCCGCGCCGGCGGTGCTGGCGCCGTGTGCGAAAGCGCACCAATTCCTTACCTTCACGACACCGCCGAACCTGCAACGCGCGGTTGCCTATGGACTTGGCAAGGATGAGGCCTATTTCAGGGGTTATCGCGAATCTTTACAGCGCCGGCGCGATTTGCTGTCCGCAGGGTTGGCGAAGATCGGATTCAAGGTGCTGCCCTCGCAAGGCACGATTTTTGTAACCGTTGATGTCTCAAATTTCGGATTCAAAGGCGATGATGTTGCCTTCTGCCATGATATGACTGTGAAGGGCGGCGTGACCGCAATTCCGGTCAGTGCATTTTATGAGGGCAAAGGGCCCGATCATTTTGTACGTTTCGCCTTCTGCAAAAAAGAAGCGATGATCGAAGCCGCCCTCGAGCGGTTAGGCCGCTATTACAAATAAGAGGATACCCCGCACGGAATGCCGCACGAGACACCGCTTATCGCTACCATCGTTGTCGGCCTCGTTCTTGCATTCGTGTTCGGCGCACTCGCCAATCGCTTAAAAATTTCCCCGCTGGTGGGCTATCTGCTGGCGGGCATCGCCGTGGGCCCGCAGACACCGGGCTTCGTTGCGGACGCATCGCTGGCCCAGGAGCTGGCTGAAATCGGCGTCATCCTGCTGATGTTCGGCGTGGGACTGCACTTCTCGCTCAAAGAACTGCTGTCGGTGCGCGCCATCGCCATTCCGGGCGCGGTGGGGCAGATTCTGATCGCAACGCTGATGGGTATGGGCCTTGCGGCCGCCATGGGCTGGGACCTTGGTGCGGGCATCGTGTTCGGCCTTGCGCTGTCGGTGGCCAGTACCGTGGTGCTGCTGCGCGCGCTGCAGGAACAAAGATTGATCTCGACGCCGCAGGGTCACATCGCGGTCGGCTGGCTGATCGTCGAGGATCTGGCGATGGTGCTGGCGCTGGTGCTGCTGCCGCCGTTTGCAGGCCTTTTGAATAGCGGGACGGACGGCGCGGCGGACGTGGGCGCCTCGGACATCGCGATGGCCATCGGCCTTACGCTGCTGAAGGTGGCCGCGTTCATCGCGATTATGCTGGTGGCGGGCCGCCGTGTGATTCCGTGGATTCTGCACCGTATCGCGCATACTGGATCGCGCGAACTGTTCCGCCTGGGTGTTCTGGCGATTGCGCTTGGCACGGCGTACGGCGCGGCGGTGCTGTTCGATGTGTCCTTTGCCCTGGGCGCATTCTTCGCTGGCATGATGATGAACGAGAGCGAACTGAGCGCCCAAGCCGCGCATGAGACGCTGCCGCTGCGCGACGCCTTCGCGGTGCTATTCTTCGTCGCGGTTGGAATGCTGTTCAACCCTATGATCCTGATCGAACAGGCCATTCCCTTGACAGCCACGGTGCTGATCATCGTGATCGGAAAGTCTCTCGTCGCGCTGGGGATCGTGCTGGCGTTCAAGCGGCCGATGGATACGGCGCTGACCATCTCGGCGAGCCTTGCGCAGATCGGCGAATTCTCGTTCATCCTGGCGACGCTCGGGGTGAGTCTCGGATTGCTGCCGACCGAGGGGCGGGATCTGATCCTGGGCGGGGCGATCATCTCGATCCTGCTCAATCCGTTCATCTTCGGGGCCATCGTGCGCTTTGGGCCGCGTCTGCGGGCGGCGTTCCCCGATTCGGCCGCGACGACGGCCGCGGCGGCAACACCGGTGCCGGCCGCGCATGCGGTGATCGTTGGCTATGGGCGCGTGGGCAGCGTGATCGGCGATGGCTTGCGCGAGCGCGGTCAACGGTTCGTGGTGATCGAGGAGAATCAGGACATCATCGAGAGCCTCGAGGCCGAGGGCGTGAGCGTTGTGCCCGGACCGCGCCGCCCGGTGGACCTGATGGCGCAGGCGCGCATCAAGGAAGCAACCTCGGTGTTCGTGGCGCTGCCGATTTCGTTCGAGGCGGGTCAGTACGTCGAAGTGGCGCGGGCGGCCAATCCGGAGATTTTCATCGTCGCGCGTGCGCATTCGGATGCCGAGGTGGATTATCTGCAGCGCATGGGCGCCAACGTGACCATCATGGGCGAGCGCGAGATCGGCCGGGCCATGGTCGAGCACGCCCTGACCCAGCGTAAGACCGCGCGACCAGCCTAGGGCGCTTATTCGCGCGTTGCGCGAAGGGGCGAATATTGACCTGCCGTCAGGGCCTTATGTTAGGACTCTCAACGTCTATGGGTCCTCGCACACGATGTTCACACCTTTGAATCACGCGCCCCGATACCGGGCTATGCCGGCCGCATTGAGCGCGGGCGTTGCCTTGCTGCTGCCCACGGCGGCGGCGGCGCAGAGCGTGGAAAATCACGAGGACATCGCGCTGCTGGTCATCTATGCGCTGCTGGGCGTGCTGCTGAGCATGCTGCTGATCGGGGTCGCCCGGGCCATCAGGCGCCAGCGGGACTTGACCTCGGCCAGCCAAAAACTCACGAGCGAGATCGAAGGACGCGCCGCCGCCGAGGTAGGCCAGCGCGAGAGCGACGAAAATTTCCTCCGCTTCGTCGAAGGCGTGACCGACTATGCGATTTACCGCGTGGACCCGCGCGGCCACGTGACGACGTGGAACGCCGGCGCCGAACGCATCAAGGGGTACACCGCCAGCGAGATTCTGGGGCGGCATATCTCGTGCTTCTACACCGCCGAGGATCAGGCGCGCGGCGAACCGTTGCGGGTTCTGGAGATCGCCGACCGCGAAGGCCGCTACGAGTCCGAAACCACGGTACGGGTGCGCAAGGATGGCAGCCCTTTCCATGCAAGCGTTGTCATCGACCGGCTGTCCGACCCTTCCGGCCGCCTTCTGGGCTTTGCCAAGATCACACGCGACATCAGCGAACGCATCGAACAGGCGGCGGCGCTGGAAGAGGCGCGGGCGGCGCTGGCCCAGTCGCAGAAGATGGAAGCCATCGGCCATCTGACGGGAGGGATCGCGCACGACTTTAACAATATGCTGGCGGTCATCATCGGCGCGCTGAACATGATGCAGCGGCGCATCGGCCGGGGCGATTACAACGTCGAGCCGCTCGTGCAGGCGGCCATCGAGGGCGCGATGCGCGGCGCATCGCTGACGCAGCGCTTGCTGGCCTTCGCGCGCAAAC
>CANJEU010000268.1 GCA_947473445.1 Fidelibacterota bacterium
AGTTATGACCGGGTCGCGCCGCGCGTAAAGGCGCTGATCGCCAATCACAAAACCCGCGCCATCACCGCGCGCGTCACGCTCACCGCGGGCGTGACGGATGTGAAACGAATCTATCATCACCTGAAACATGAGCTCGGGTTCCACGAGGTTGGTTTTGCACCGGTCACGTCCACGCCGGATCAAGAGTACGCCGTGGGCGAGGACGCGATGGAAAGCGTGGTCGATCAGTTCCACGCGCTCGCCAACGAATGGCTCGAATACGCCATCAATGGCCAGATGCATGGCTTCTCGAACGTCAGTGAAACCATCGGCGAGCTCCTGCAAGGCGTGAACAAGTCGCACCCGTGCGGCGCGGGCCTCGGATTGCTCGGCGTCGGGCCTTCGGGCGACCTGACGCCGTGTCATCGTTTCGCCGATGCCGACGATCATACCCTTGGACATATCTCGACCGGCCTTGATCGCGGCAAACAGCAGGATTTCCTTAAAAAAGGTCATATCAACGCCAAGTACGACTGCCATAGCTGCTGGGCTCGTCCGCTGTGCGCGGGCGGCTGCCACCACGAGGCATTCGTGCGCTACGGCGATACCGGCCACGCCAATCTGCATTACTGCGACTGGATCCGCGACTGGACTGAAACCTGCTTGAAGATCTACGCAGCCTTGAGCGTTCACAACCCGCAATTCCTCGAAAAATTCGCCGAAAGGAAGGCGCTGTCATGAAGCATCTCCGCGCGATCAATAAAAAAGCCAAGCGTATCGAGCAGATGATTTCGCCTGAGGACGAGGATGTGGTGGCGCTGCAACAGCAGCCCGCGCAACGGCCGCATGTGCCGATGGGATGCTCGCTAGCGTTCTCGCCGGGCTGGGAAGTCGATGCCGGCGGCGGTACGGCCGGTCTATGCCAACCAGCAGAACGCGACATCTATGATTGCTACGTGACGTGCTTCTGGCCCGCGCAGGTGCCTGATCACGTCAACAACTATCCCGATTGGGCAAGCTCGTGCGCCGTCGCCACGAAGGATTGGCGTAAACTCGATCTGGTGTTCCCTTAATGAGAATGTCCATGAGGACTTTCGGTGCGCAGCTTGCGCTGTGCTTGGCCCTCGTCGGGTTTTCAGGCCCCGGCCATGCGGCCTCTTTATTCATGGGCGCTTACCCGGACTCGCTGGTTATTTTCGACGACGCCAATGGCGACCTGAAAGAACGGATTCCACTGGGCGGCCTGCCGCGCTGCATGCGCGCTTCGGCCGATAAGAAAACTATCTTCGTGATGACGATCACGCAAAGCGGCGTCGATGTCATCGACGTGGCCTCGCGCAAGGTCACGACGAGTTTCAATTTGAATACGCCGACCACGCGCTACCGCATCAACTGCGGAACGCCCGATCCGACCGGGAAGTTTTACTACGCGGTCGTGACCAAGATTAATAAAGAGATCGACCGGTACTCAGTCGAAAAGTCGCGTTTCGCGGTGATCGATCTTGAGAAGAAAGCGATCGTGCGCATGCACGATTTCGAGAAGGAAGACGAGGAGACCTTCCGCGATCTGCGCGGGGGCCTGGAAATCTCCGAAGACGGCAAGTACCTCTACCATTTCGGGGATAAGGTCGTGATTCTCGATACGGCCGATTTCAAGGTTGTCGAGCGCATTCAGTTGGCAAAGCCTGATTTGCCTGGATTTGAAGGCGTGCGGTTCGGCGAGGCGATGGAGGCGATGCGCCAGCCCGGCGAATATGTTTCGCTGTTCAATGCTGAGGACCCGCTGGTCCACAACCGCGTATTCGGTGTGGCGCGATTTGACCTTGATGCGCGCAAGTTCACCTTTACTCCCATTGGACCTTCGCCGGCCGCGATGACGGGCCTGCATATCGCGCCCAACAAACGCGACGCCTATGCGGTGATCAACACCGGCACCTTGGGCAACAAGCGCTGCGAGTTCTGGCACTTCGATCTGCGCACCAACGGCGTGCGCCAGAAGCGCGAGTTCGACTGCAAGTCCCGCTTCAGCTTTGGCATTTCTCTGGACGGACGAAAGCTCTACATTTACGGCGCCAGCTACGACCTCGAAGTCTATAACGCGAACACATTGGCGCACGAACGCACGTGGGATCTCCAGAACGACATCACAGGCGCCGGCTATGTGGCGGTCAACTGACGCAGCCCATCGCGACGCTTGAGGGCAGCGCAATTCGACGCCTCCCGTATGTTGTGTGCGGGTAGGCAAGGCGTATGGCCAAAGGTCTCAATATCTATATCAAGGGCGACGGTATCGCGGCCCGCTGCTGCGCGCACTTACTCCGGCGTGCGGGCGCAAAGGTGTTTGGCGACGGCGTCGCTTCGGCGCGCGTGCCGGCGATGATGTTGAGCCCGCTCGCGATCTCGCTCATGCGCGACGTGTTCACCGCGCCCGCGCTTTTTTCGAATGTATTTGAGATCGAACGCCGCTACGTCACCTGGGGAGCAACGGAACGGACTGCGATTCCGCATGCATCGGCGGTTATCTCTGAGGGCGCGTTGCTCGCGGCCGTGCCGCCGCCGTGGGATGGCGATCAGCAAATTGCCCCGGAGGAGTGCGATTTTACCATCCACGCGGCCTTGCCGCTGCCCGACGGTAAGCCGCGCCAGCGCTTTGGCGCGCGCGAGGCGGCGACGGCCCGGATCCGTTTGAAGGATTCGGATGGGCGCGCCTGCGAGATCGAGTCCGTCGGTGACGGCTGGCTGTTCCTTATTCCCACCGCGGAGGCCGCGTGGCTCCTGGCCGTCGGCGGACCCGTCGAGACACTTCTCGCCGCGAGCCGGCAGATCGGACCGCGAGTTGAAATCGAGGCCGGTGGTGGCGAGTTCGACTGCGCACCGGGCATGGCAGAGGCTGTCCAGGGCGAACATTGGATGGCCTGCGGCCCCGTTGCCGTGGGCTTTGATCCCATTTGCGGCGATGGTACGGCGCATGCGGTGCGTGAAGCGATTCTGGCGGCGGCCGTCATTGCGGGCATTGCTCGGGGCGAGGACCGGCGGGCGTTACTGTCGCACTATCGCGCCGTGCTGACGCTCGCCATGGGACGGCACCTCGACCTTTGCGCGGACTACTACCGCAGCGGCGGTGATAGTCCGTGGTGGCGCGACCAGGGCGACGCGCTCGCGCGCGGCCGCGCCTGGTGCGAAGCGCGGATGCAAAGCGCCGGTCCGCGGATGTATCGGCTGCAGGATTTCGATCTGTTGCCCCTGACGGCAGGTGCGGCATGAGCGCGGAGCACCATCCCTCCGGCCCGCCGGCGGCCGAGTGGAAATCGTACGGCCGGCTGTCGGCCTTCGTGCGGCCCTACGTGGGCGGGCTTGTCGTGGTTATGGCCATCAGCCTAGTGGCGACGGCTCTGGGATTGATCCAGCCTTATCTGACCAAGCTGCTGGTGGATGATGCGCTTATCCAAAAGGATATGAACGCGCTGATCGAGCTCGCGGGCCTCATGTTCATCGTGACGGTGCTGGGCTTCGTGTTCAACATCGCGGCCAGCTATCGTTACGTGAAGCTTTCGGCAGCCATGCTCTTCGATATGCGGGTTGCGCTGTTCCGGCATCTGCAGAGTCTGTCGCCGCGTTTCTACGCGCGCTTCCGTCTGGGCGATTTGATGTCGCGTCTGAACGGGGATGTAGGGGAGGTGCAGCGCGTGACCGCGGACTCCCTCTTGGCGGTCGTCAGCAACGTCGTCTTCTTCATCGGCTGCGTCGGCATCATGCTCTGGCTGAACTGGCGCCTATTCGTCGTCAGCATCATTCTGGTGCCGGGCTGCGTGCTGTCGTTCCTCTATTATCAAAAAAAGTTGACCACGCTTACGCGCGAGTGGCGTGAGCGCAGCGCCGACGTGGGCAGTCTTTTTGTCGATACCATCCTTGGCATGCGGGTGGTCGTTTCGTTGCGCGCGGGGCCGCATGAAGTGCAGCGATTCCGCGAACGCAATGACGCCTCGATTGCCACGATGCTCAAAATGCAGGTGGCCTCCTATATGACTGCC
>CANJEU010000269.1 GCA_947473445.1 Fidelibacterota bacterium
ATAAACTCACCGGGCGGCAGTCTTTCCATTGGCAACGACCGCCCTCTCACCATTATCGCCGGCCCCTGTCAGATGGAGAGCCGCGCCCATGCCCTGGAAGTGGCGAGCGCCCTGAAGGAGATCGCCCAGAAGGCGGGCCTGGGGCTGATTTACAAAAGCTCGTTCGACAAGGCGAACCGCACCAGCGTCAGCGGCCGTCGCGGCATCGGTCTGAAGGAGTCGCTGCCGGTGTTCGCCGAGATCCGCGAAAGCCTTGGCTTGCCGACCCTGACGGACATCCACGAAATCGAACATTGCGCGCCCGTCGCCGAAGCGGTCGATGTGCTGCAAATTCCGGCCTTCCTGTGCCGCCAGACGGATTTGCTTCTGGCGGCCGGTAAGACGAACGCGGTCATCAATGTGAAGAAGGGACAGTTCCTCGCGCCCTGGGACATGGCCAATGTGGTGAAGAAGGTGGAATCCACCGGCAACACCAGGATTCTGGTCACCGAGCGCGGCGTCTCCTTCGGCTACAATACGCTGGTCACCGACATGCGCAGTCTGCCGATCATGGCCAAGACCGGCTATCCCGTCGTGATGGACGCGACCCATGCCGTGCAGCAGCCCGGCGGGCAGGGCACGAGCTCGGGCGGTGACCGCGCCTTCGCGCCGGTGATCGCGCGCGCCGCCGTCGCCGTCGGCATCGCGGCGGTGTTCATGGAAACCCACCCCGATCCTGATCATGCGCCGTCGGATGGTCCCAATATGATCTATTTGAAGGACATGCTGGGGATCCTTACGACGTTGAAGGCGTTCGATCAGGTGGCGAAAGCTCATCCGGTCGTTATCTGAAGCTTACCGTCTTCGGCCTGAAAACCGCGCCATACACCGCCACTTAGGTGGCGTTCCACTTACCTTGGTCTGATTATGCAAGAACCCGCCGAACGCAAACGCCTGCGCCCTCTACCGGCCATTATCTTCGCCTCCCGTTGGCTGCAGGTGCCGCTGTATCTCGGGCTCATCGTCGCCCAGTGCGTTTACGTCATGCTTTTCATGAAGGAGCTGTGGCACCTGGTGTCGCATGCGACGACCTTCGGCGAGCAGCAGATCATGCTGGTGGTCCTTGGACTCATCGACGTGGTGATGATCTCGAACCTGCTGATCATGGTGATCGTCGGCGGCTATGAGACCTTCGTTTCGCGCCTGCGCCTGACCGGTCACCCGGATCAGCCCGAGTGGCTCGACCAGGTGAACGCCAGCGTCCTTAAGATTAAACTGGCCATGGCGATCATCGGGATTTCCTCGATCCACTTGCTGCGCACCTTCATTGAAGCTGGCGGGATTGGGACTGCCAGCGCCGCGTTCACCGAGACGGGCGTGATGTGGCAGACCATCATTCACTGCGTCTTCATCCTGTCGGCCGTGGGCATCGCCTACGTCGAGAAGCTGTCGCATGGGTCCGAAAAGCATTGAGGCTTTGATGTCCGAAGCGTTCATCGACAACAGCGCCCAGGGGCGCTTCGAGCTGACCGAGAGCGGCCATCTCACCTATGCGAGTTACAAGATCGTCGACGGAAAGATGCTGATCCCCTACGTCGAAGCCGCCATTCCCTTGCGCGGCACCGGCGCGGCGGGGCGGCTGATGACCCAGGTGGCGGCGGCGTCCCCGGCCAAAAACGTTAAAGTCGTGCCGCTGTGCGGCTACGCGGCGATGTGGTTCCGCCGCCATCCCGAACACAAAGACCTGCTCGATTAGGCGCCGCGCCTGACACCTTGATCACCTTCTCCCTCCCCTGTAAGGGGAGGGACGGTTTCCCATTGAACGAGAAACCAAAAAAACCGACCCCCTCCTAACCTCCCCCTTTCAGGGGGAGGGATAAAGATCAGATCAGAGGACTCCTCATGAGCGCCATTGTCGAGATCATCGGCCGGGAAATCCTGGACTCCCGCGGAAACCCCACCGTTGAAGTGGATGTGACCCTTGAAACCGGCGCTTTCGGCCGTGCGGCCGTGCCTTCGGGCGCCTCGACCGGCGCCCACGAAGCCTCCGAGCTGCGCGACGGCGACAAGGCACGCTACGGCGGCAAGGGCGTGCGCAAGGCGGTGGAAGCCGTCAACGGCGACCTGTTCGCCGCGATCGGCGGTCTGGACGCCAATGACCAGGCGAAGATCGATCGCGCCATGATCGAGTTGGACGGGACGCCGAACAAGAAGCGCCTCGGCGCCAACGCCATCCTTGGCGTGTCGCTGGCCGTCGCCAAGGCGGCCGCCGTGGACGCCGGCCTGCCGCTCTACCGCTACATCGGCGGGGCCGCGGCCCACCTTTTGCCGGTGCCCATGATGAACATCGTGAACGGCGGAGCGCACGCCGACAACCCGATCGACATCCAGGAGTTCATGGTGATGCCAGTGAGCGCGCCCACCTGCGCCGACGCCATCCGCATGGGCGCGGAGATTTTCCAGTCGCTGAAGAAGCAGCTGAAGGATGCCGGCCATAATACGAACGTCGGCGACGAGGGCGGCTTTGCCCCCAATCTCGCGAGCGCTGATGCCGCGCTGGCCTTCATCATGAAGGCCATCGAAGCGGCCGGCTACAAACCGGGCAGCGACGTTGTGCTGGCGCTGGATTCCGCTTCAACCGAATTCTTTAAGAACGGCCGCTATGTCATGGAAGGGGAAGGAAAAACCCTCGATGCCGGCGGGATGGTAAAGTTCTACGAAGACCTCGTCGCCCGCTACCCGATCGTGTCGATAGAAGACGGTATGGCCGAGGATGATTTCGAAGGCTGGGCGGCCTTGACGAAAGCCATCGGCGGCAAGGTGCAGCTGGTGGGCGACGATCTGTTCGTCACCAATCCGAAGCGCCTGTCCGATGGGATCGACAAGGGGCTCGCGAACTCGATCCTCGTGAAGGTCAATCAGATCGGCACGCTGTCTGAGACCCTCGCGGCGGTCGAGATGGCGCACAAGGCCGGCTACACGGCCGTCCTTTCGCATCGCTCGGGCGAGACCGAGGATTCAACTATCGCCGATATCGCGGTTGCGACCAACTGCGGCCAGATCAAGACCGGTTCGCTCTCCCGCTCCGACCGCCTGTCGAAGTACAACCAGCTCATCCGCATCGAAGAAGAGCTCGGACCCGCGGCGGTTTACGGCGGCGCCCTGTTCAAGAAGAAGCGCGGGCTAAGGGGCTAGGCGTCGTCCCGGCGCCCTCCTCCGGAGCTACGGCGCGACAAGGCGCCGGGACCCATCGTGCAGCCAGCACGCTGATAAATGGATCCCGGCTTTCGCCGGGATGACAGCGTATAGGTTGCTCTCGCCCCGCTTGTTTTTTGTCGAATCGTTGTGAGTCAAATTTGCCACATTGACCGGCAGACTCCGGCATGATTCGATTCACTTCCATGAGGATGCGCAATGACGTTCGTCAGAGATTACGCCATGTGCTGGGCCCGCTCACGGGCGCGGCGCTGATTGCGTATTTTGGTTATCACGCGGTGCAAGGCGATCGCGGCCTGCTCGCCTGGTGGAGCCTGCGCTACGAAATCGAGAAGGCGGACTACGAACTGGCCGCCGTTACAGCCGAGAAGAAGCTGATCGAGCATCGCGTCAGCTTGCTGCGTCCGGAAAGCCTCGACCGTGACATGCTTGAAGAGCGCGCCCGGGCGATGCTTGGCGTCGTGCACAAGGACGACCTGATCGTTCCAGATCCCAGCGCCGCGGATCGCTCCTTAAATCCATAATTACTAAGCTTGCTATTATTGTAGCCGAAACGATTCGGGCTAAATAATAGCTAGGTATTTAGTGGTATGAAATTAGCCGAAATAAAATTACTTAAACGCAGCATTGCGCGTATGTTTGTTTTTGCCGCAGCGCGAGATTTGCGTTGTAACAAGTACTTACGGCGCTTTCCCCTTGGCCCGTCGCAAGCGCGGCTGGCACTATTCGCAGGCTCAAGGGGCGGAAAAAAATTACGGGAGTGAAGTGATGGCGACAGTGAAGAAGCCGGCAGCTAAAGGCGCCGCTGAAAAACC
>CANJEU010000270.1 GCA_947473445.1 Fidelibacterota bacterium
ATAAGCTCGTCGAGGTCCTCTTCTTCTTCCTTTTGGCTCATCGGCATGGGCACGCCGCCCGGACCGGTAAGCTGCGCCATCGCGCCATCGCTCGACAGCAGCGCTTCGTCGCCTTGCGGCATGGCTTCGAAGGCGCGCGACACCAGCGGACGGACTACGAGCAGGATGACCAGCACCGCGACCGTCGCGACGCCAAGGCCCTCCGCTATGCGCATGATCTCTTCCTTCTTGAAGCCAAGGAGATTGAGCTCTTCTTCGCCGTCCAGCATGTCGAAGCCCGTGAACGGCATGTTGACCACTTCGATCTGATCGCCGCGGTCGGCGCTGTAGCCTACGGCCGTATTCACCAGCGAGCGGATTTTATCGAGCGTCTCGTCGGGCAGCGGCTCGTAGGTGCGCGTTTTTTCCTCGTTGTTGATGTTGTAGTTGCCGTCCACCAGCACCGCGACCGACAGGCGCTTCAAGGTGCCTGATTCGCGTACCTGGTTACGTGTGGTCTTGGAAATCTCGTAGTTGATCGTTTCTTCGCTGCGGTTTTCGTTGGTGGTCATGCGCGCCGCGCCGCCGGTATTGTCGTTCGGCAGCTGATTTGCCACCGTGACGTCAGGCGGATCGTTTTCCTGCTGCTGGTTGGTCTCGGTCACCGTGACTTGCGAGCGCGGCACCTGCTGATCGGGGTTGAAGATTTCCTCGGCGGTGACGACTTTGTCGAATTCCATTTCGGCGCGCACTTCGGCGCGCACCTTGCCAGGGCCGAGCGAGCTTTCCACCAGCGAGATCACGGACTGCGCCAGGCGCCGCTCCATGTTCTTTACGGCTTCATCCTGCTGCGAGGCGATCATCGCGTCGTCATTTTCAAACGAGCGCGACAGCAGCGTGCCGCGTTCGTCGACGATTGAAATGTTGGAGGGTTTGAGTTTCGGCACGGCCGCGGCAATCAGGTGCTGCACAGCATTCACCTGGTTCTCGGCCAGGCGCCCCGAGCTCATCTTGATGTAAACAGACGCTGTGGGTTCCTGCGTCTCGCGCGTGAACATTTCGCGCGTCGGCAGAACAAGGTGCACGCGGGTGTTCTGCACGCCTTCGATGGATTTGATGGTGCGCGCCAGCTCGCCTTCAAGCGCGCGCACGAGATTGACGTTCTGGATGAAGTTGGTCGCGCCCAGCGCGTCCATATTGTCGAACACTTCGTAGCCCATGGACGCGCCCGAGGGCAGGCCCAGTTCGGCCATCTGCATACGCACCGCGGTCACCTGTTCGCCGGCGATCAGGATTTCGGCGTTGTTGTTGGCGGTGGTGAAGGGAATCCCTGAAAGTTCGAGCTGTTTGACGATTTCCCGCGAGTCGGACGCCGACAGATCGCCGTACAGCGTTGTCATGGGCGAGCCCGAGAAGCGCGTGGCGAAGAAGATGATAAACGCGATCAGGCCGACGGCGACCCCGGCCATGGCGGCAAGGCGCGCGGGTCCCAGGTTCTTCATTTGCTGGACGAAGGGGTTCACAGGTCTCGTTCCTCTTGGCCGTTAGCGGTGCGGCAAAATGGGCATTAACCTGGGTGTTCTGGCTCTGGACGGCGGATTTTTAGGCAGTCTCACCCCGGTCCGCGACGGTATCGCCGGCCGCGTGAAGAACAGGTTAACGATGGGAAATTTTTGCCGGGTTGCCTGTTCCTTGAGCGTTCCGGTCAAAGGCCTATTAGAGTAACCCTGTCCGCATGAAGAATTCCTCAGCCTCCGCCGCGACTGCCGAGCCCGCGCGCCTTTCCAGCGTGGTGGTGGAACTGTCGGCGGCCATTGCCGCGGTGACCGACGAATCCCCCAAGATTCTGGTGGTGCAGCCGCCCGACACCGCCGCCCGCGCCGGCCTGCCCTGTGGGCCGTTTGACCCGACCGGCCATCGCACGCTCGAGGAGGGGTTGCGCACCTCCGTCAACCAGCAGACCGGCCTGGCCCTCGGATACGTCGAGCAGCTCTACACATTCGGAAACCAGTTCCGCGACCCCGAGGAACGCGCCGGCGGCCCGCGCCCGGTGTCGGTCGGCTATCTCGCCCTCGTGCGCCAGACCGAGGTCAAGAGTTCGGCCAAGGCCGATTGGGTCGACTGGTACCGCCATTTCCCCTGGGAAGACGCCCGCAAGGGCACCCCGACGATCCTGGGCTCGGTGATTTTGCCGCGCCTGACCACCTGGCGCGAGGATGCCAAGGGGCCGGAACGCCTGCGCCGGCGCGACCGGCTCGCCCTCGCGTTTGGCCTTGAAGGGGCGGCCTGGGATAACGAGCGGGTGCTCGACCGTTACGAGCTTCTCTATGAAGCGGGCCTTGTGTTTGAAGCCAGTTTCGACAGCGGCCAGAAGGTCGAGCCGAACGTCGTAGCCGCGCAGATGGTGACCGGCGCCGCGCTCACGAAGGACCACCGGCGGATCCTGGCCACGGCTCTTGGCCGCCTGCGCGCCAAGATCAAATACCGTCCCGTGATCTTCGAACTCATGCCGCCGACCTTCACGCTGTTCCAGCTGCAGCGGGCGGTCGAGGCGCTGGCCGGCGGTCCGCTGCATAAGCAGAACTTCCGCCGTCTTGTGGCCAACGAAGGCCTCGTCGAGCCCACCGGCCACGTCTCGGCGCAAACCGGCGGCCGCCCGGCGGAAATCTTCCGGTTCCGCCGCGAGGTCGTGCACGAACGCCCCGCCCCCGGCGTGCGCGTCCCGGTCCGCGTCCGCAAGTAGAAAATTATCTCTGATATAATTACTGGCCGTCTTTTTATTATCTCAGAAATAATTAAGGAGCTTGTTTTAATTGGAAAAACGTGTCGCAGCGCGCGTGGCACCTTTTTACGGGTCGCTCTCTTCCCGGCGCCGGTCCGGCAGCCGGTACTGCGCGATCTTGACTCACCCCCTTATGCTCCTTATGGTTCCAACTCACACGTGGACCATTCACGTGCTTTTTATGTGGTCCATATATGCTCAAAGTAAGCACAAGTTACGCCGGATTGTCACACCGGCCGCCTGCAGAAGACGCCACGCACACTTAGGATGAGGGACGGGCTATGAACGTCATCAACACGAACATCACGCGCGCCCGCGAACTTCTGTACACGCCCGAGGTCGAGCGCGAGACCGCGCACCTGTACGACAAGGTCAAAACTGTCATTCCCGAGATCGAGTGGCCGGTGTTCGCGCCGATGATCGCGCGCATCAACCAGCTCAAGGCGGAGAAAAACGCCGTCATCCTCGGCCACAACTATATGACGCCCGAGATTTTCCACTGCATCTCGGACGTTACCGGCGATTCGCTCGCCCTCGCCCGTAGCGCCATGAAGGTCGATGCCGACATCATCGTCATGGCCGGCGTACACTTCATGGCCGAGACCGCCAAGCTCCTTAATCCGTCCAAGACCGTGCTAATCCCCGACATGGGCGCGGGCTGCTCCTTGGCCGAATCCATCACCCCCGAAGACGTGCGCCGCCTGAAAGCCGAATATCCCGGCGTGCCGGTGGTGACTTATGTGAATACGTCCGCGGCCGTGAAGGCCGAGTGCGACATCTGCTGCACGTCCGGCAATGCCAAGGAAATCGTCGAGGGGCTGGGCGTTCCGCGCGTCATCATGCTGCCGGACGAATACCTCGCGCTGAATACCGCCAAGCTCGTCAATTGCGAGATCATCACCTGGAAGGGCCGCTGCGTGGTCCACGAAGCCTTCACCCCGGCCGATATCCGCGGTTTGCGCGAAGCCAATCCGGGCGTTGTCGTGCTGGCGCACCCCGAATGCTCGCCCGAAGTCGTTGCGGAAGCCGATTACGCCGGCTCGACCGCGGGCATGGTCGACTATGTGGCAAAGTACAAACCGAAGAAGACGGTGCTCATCACCGAATGCTCCATGAGCGACAATGTCGCTGCCGAGTATCCGGAAATCGAGTTCGTGCGCCCGTGTAAATTGTGCCCGTTCATGAAGAAGATCGAGCTCGCCAATATCCTTCGCACGCTCGAGACCGGACAGCATGAAGTCGTCAT
>CANJEU010000271.1 GCA_947473445.1 Fidelibacterota bacterium
GGCGTAAACTACTGACGCGCGGCGCATCGCTGTCGCTTGCCGGACTAGCCGCAGTGGGCGTCTCGCGCGCTGCAGCCGCGGCCGATACCGTTTGCGCCGACCCGAATAAGCTCGACAGCGGCCAGATGAGCATCCGTGAATCGCTCAATTACGTCGAAGCGTCGAGAGACGCGACGAAGCTGTGCGGCGGCTGCGGTTTCTTCAAAGAGCCGACCGGCAATTGCGGCAACTGCGACATCTTCAATGGCCCGGTGAACGTCAAAGGCCACTGTGATTCCTGGAGCATGAAGGGGTAACAGCCTTCTGCACTCACATAAGCAAACGGCGGCGCCCGCGAAGGCGCCGCCGTTTTTGTTTGGGAGTAACGGCTAAATCAGTCCGCGGGCTTTCAATTCGTCCTTGAGATAAGCGTAGTAGATCGGCGCTGCGATCAGTCCGGGAATCCCGAACCAGGCTTCCATCACCAGCATCGCCGCCAGCATCTCCCACGCGCGCGCTTTGATGCGTGTTCCGATAATGCGAGCGTTGACGAAATATTCCAGCTTGTGAATGACCACAAGGAAAGCGAGCGAGCCGGCCGCCACAAGGGGCCCGACGCTCAGGCTCACAATCACGATCACCGTATTGGAGATCAAATTCCCGACGACCGGCAGAAGCCCGGCGATGAACGTCACCGCGATCATGGTCTTCAGCAACGGCAGTTGGATGCCGAGCATGGGCAGCACGACAGCAAGATAAATCGAGGTTAGGAAGGTGTTCAGCGCCGAAATGCGAATCTGCGAAAAGACGATGTTCCGGAACGCGTTGCTCAAGAACTCCGCCCGGTCTTCGAGGGCGCGGGCAAGGGGGCCAAGCGAAGGATTGTGCGTGCCGCTGTAGAAGGCCACGAGCCCGCCCACGATCATCCCGATGACGATGTGGAAAGCGACGCGTCCGGCATTTTGGCCGAACTGACCGAGTTGGCCTGCGTTTTCGCGAAGCCACTTCGCGCCGGCCGCTTCGATATCACCGACGTTCGAGGGCATATACTGCTGGGCCCACGCGGGCAGATATTCACGGGACGTGCCCACGATTTCGGCCATGCGGTGCATCAGTTCGACGAAACTGTCCGGTCCCGAGACCAGATCGACGATTTCCAGAATGCCCAGCACAACGGCGAGGGTCACGATGACCAGAGGAACGGCCAGGGCGATCGTGCGGCCGGCATCGTGGTTCAGCCCCATGCGCTGAAACACCGGCGAGATCAGGTGGACGACGTGGAAGATCAGCAGGCCGGGCAGCAGCGCGCCCAGAACGCCGATCGTGAGCACGGCATAAAGGCCGATGCCCATGATCACCACTGATGCAATTTCGATTCTCGACGATTCTGACATGAGCTCGCGTGTCCCCCCGCGAGGACCCTAGCCAACTGCCGGGGTTTCGCAAATGACATTTCTTGCCGATTTCAGCTTCCGTCGGCCGGGCTGTTACGGCTAAGACGGGCGTAAGATGACGACGAACACCTTTACCGCCCACAACATCCGCTTTGCCGACGGCAGCGAAACCCTGCCGGGCTATGTCGGCGGACTTGTCGCCGACACGGAATGGTGCCGCGGCGCAAAACGCCTGCTCACGCTCATTTATGGTCAAGACATCGCCGGCAAGCGGATCGCCGACCTCGGGTGCCTCGAAGGCGGTTACACGCTTGAGTTTGCCCGTATGGGACTGGAGGCCTTTGGCCTGGACGTGCGTCAGTCCAATTACGAGAACTGCCTCGAGGTAAAGCGCCGCTCCGGTCTGCCGAATCTAGAATTCGCCAAGGACGACGCTTGGAACCTGCCTAAATACGGCCCTTTTGACGTCGTGTTTTGCTGCGGGCTGCTCTACCATCTCGACCGTCCGCGCGAATTTATACGCATGATGGGCGAACAGGCCCGCGACGCCGTCATCATCAATACGCACTTCGCCCCGCATGATTGGTATCCGATGACGGCCTTCAAGGACGTCATGGGCCCCATCGAAGAACACGAAGGCATGCCGGGCCGCTGGTACTTCGAGCACCATGGCGGCACCGAGGAACAGCTCGAGGCCATGAAATGGGCCTCATGGACCAATCAGCGCAGCTTCTGGCCCACCAAGGAAGCGCTTCTTCAGATGATCCAGGACGCCGGATTCGATCTCGTCTTCGAACAGCACGACATCGTCGGTCCGATCTTTGACATTCTCATGAACCCGGAGAACGTGAAGCATCACCGCGGCGTCTACGTCGGGATTCGCTCCAAGCGCTAATGTTCGGCGGCGGCCATCGCGGGCTGACCGGTCGGCGCGACTGCGCCTTTCTTGGGCAGGCGTAACAGGAAGATCAGCGGTGTTACGATCATAATCGCGTAGGCCATGGCGCGATAATCGTTCACGTACGAGATCATCATGGCTTGGCGCGTCAGTTCGCCGTTGAGCTGAGCCATGCCTGCAGCCCCGTCGATCGACCAGCCCGCGCTTGGAATCAGCGCCTGCAGGGCGCGACTGAAAGGCGTGATGTGTTCGGCCAGTGTCGCGTGGTTGATCTGCGTGTTTTGTGCGAGCAACGCCACCATGACCGAGATGCCGACGCTCGATCCCATGTTGCGGGTCAGGCTGAAGAAGGCCGCCGCCTCGGTGCGCAAGGTTGGCGCGAGGGTCATATAGGCGATCATCGACAGGGGCGGGAACAGAAAGCCGATGCCCACCCCCTGCAGTACGCCCGTCGCGATCATTTCAAATTCGGAGACGTCGACCGTCCATGTCGACATATGCCAAAGCGCGGCGGCCGTTAGCATAAGGCCAAAGAACATGATGAGCCGCGGGTCCATGCGCGTAATGATGCGGCCGACTATGGCCATGGCGAACATCGTGCCGACGCCGCGCGGCATCAGCACGAGGCCCGTATCGATCACGGAATAATGCATCAAGCCCTGCAGCATCATCGGCATCAAGGTCATGGTCGCAAACAGGGTCACGCCGAACGCCGCCCCGATCACCATGCTCACGGCATAATTCAAATCCCGGAACAGGCTGGGCGTGATGAACGGTTTGTCGGTCGTCAGGACATGCGCCAGGAAGGCATAGAAGCAAAGACCCGCCAGGGACGCCTCGATGATGATCTCGCCCGAGGAGAACCAATCGAGTGTCTCGCCGCGGTCCAGCATGAGCTGGAACGACGCTAATGCAACCGCGAGCAGGCCGAAGCCCAGCATGTCGAAGTACGTTTGTTTATTTGGCGGCGTTTCGGGCAACAGCGCGATAACGCTCAAGGTGCAAATGACGCCGAGCGGTGCGTTGATGAAGAAGATCCAGCGCCAGTTATAATATTCAGTCAGATAACCGCCCAGCGTTGGCCCCAGGATTGGGCCCAGCATGACGCCCATGCCCCAGATCGCCATGGCCGGTCCTTGTTTCTCGCGTGGAAACACATCGAGCATGATCGATTGCGACAGGGGGAGAAGGCCCGCGCCGAATAACCCCTGCGCTATCCGGAACAGGATCATCTCAGGCAGCGACTGGGCGATTCCGCACAGCATCGAGGCGACGGTAAAGCCGACGATCGAAACGTTCAGCAGCCGCTTCACACCGAAGCGCGAAGCCAGGAACCCCGTCAACGACATCCCGATGGCCGAAGCGATCATGTAGGAGGTCAGCACCCAGCTGATCTGATCCTGCGCCGCGCTCATGCTGCTCTGCATGTGCGGCAACGCCACGTTCGCGATGGTCGCGTCCAGCGTCTGCATGACCATCGCCAAGGTGACCACGACCACGAGCGCCGAACGTCGCCCCGGGTGAGCGTTGAAATACTCGTGCATTTGCGCCATGGCGCGGATCTGCCTGTTTAGGGCTTAAGGTTACGGCGCTGCGCTGTCGCTGGCGTGCGCACCGAACCAGTTCGCGGCGCGACGCACGCCGGTATCGACCTCCGCCACCACGCTCATACCCGCGCGCAGCGTCGGGCCATTATTGTCTTCAAAGGAAATGCGCAC
>CANJEU010000272.1 GCA_947473445.1 Fidelibacterota bacterium
CTTGAGCCCGACCGCATGGGGCATTTCATCGGCGGCGTGACGCAAGCCAAGCTCGATGAGCAGCGCGGCGTGGTGCAGAACGAAAGGCGCCAGAGCGAGAACAGACCCTATGGCCGCTATGATGAGCTGCGGGTGAAGGCGACGTACCCGGCGGGGCACCCTTACGCGCATACCACCATCGGATCGATGGAGGATTTGAACGCGGCCAAGCTTGAAGACGTGCGCGCGTGGTTCCGCGATTGGTACGGCCCCTCGAACGCGATATTGGTGCTGTCGGGCGATATCGCGCCGGCGGAGGCGCTGGCGAAGGTGGAACGCGCGTTCGGCGATATTCCGCCGGGGCCGCCGGTGGCGCGGCATGAGGCCTGGACGGCCAAGCGTGGCGGCGTGCAGCGGGAGATCGCTTACGACGACGTCGCGCAGCCGCTGGTGACTAAATTCTGGAATATCCCGAAGGAGGGCGACCGGGACACGGCGCTGCTGCGTCTTGCGGCCGATGCGCTGACGGGCGGCAAGTCCGCGCGGCTCTCCAAACGCCTGGTGCATGACGAACAGGTGGCGACGAGCGTGTCCGCGTGGGTCGACGCCGGCGAGATCGCGAGCCAGTTCACCATCAGCGTCGAGATCAAACCCGAGGCGGATATCGCCAAGGTGGAAGCGGCCATCGATGAGGAACTCGCGCGCCTGATGGCCGAGGGGCCGACGCGCCTGGAGCTGGACCGCGCCCGCACCGATTGGGCGGCCGATACCGCGCGCAGTTTGGAACGCGCGAGCCGCAAGGCGTCGATTTTGATCCAGGCGGAATCGCTATACGGCGACCCGAAGGAATGGCGGCGGACGTTCGATCTCGCCATGGCGGCGAGCGCGGCCGATGTGCGCGATGCGGCGCGGCGCTGGCTGTCGGACGGGCAATATGTGCTGACGTTCCTGCCACGGCCGGCCTTGAGCGTGGCGGCAAGCGGTGTTGACCGCACCACGATGCCGGCGCCGGCCGCGACGCAGCCCGCGCCCTTGCCGGCGTTCGAACGGGCGAAGCTGGCCAACGGCATGACGCTGATCGTGGCGCCGCGCCGCGAGGCGCCGGTGGTGAATTTCAACCTGAGCATCGAGACGGGATTCTCGGCCGCCGAGGCGGCGCTGCCGGCGGGCACCGCCGGCATGGTGCTGCGTCTGATGGATGAGGGCACAACCTCGCGCACCAGCTTGCAGATCAGCGATGAGTTGCGCAGCCTGGGGGCGCAGTTATCTGTGGGCGGCGGCAATGAACGCGCGGCGGTGAGCTTGATCACGTTGAGCTCGACGCTCGATCCGGCGCTCGCGATTTTCGCCGACGTGACGCTGAACCCGGCGTTCCGCGCCGAAGATGTGGAGCGCGTGCGCAAACAAAGCATCGTGGCGGTGGAAGCCGACCGGCGCGAGCCGGGCGCGGCGGGCGCGCGGGCGATGCGGGCGCTGATGTTCGGACCGGCGCATCCCTACGGGCGGCTGGTGACGGAGCAATCCCTGCGCGCCTTCACGCGCGCGGATGCGCTGGCCTATCACCGGCGCTGGATCGCGCCGGAGAACGCGACCTTGATTGTGGTGGGCGATACGACGCTTGCGGACATTCGCCCCAAGATCGAAAAGGCGTTCGCGGGATGGACGCCGTCGAAAGTGGCGCGGCTTCCCGTGCCCGACGCGCCCGCGGTAAAACCGGGATTCTATGTGGTGGACCGGCCGGGGGCGGCGCAATCGCGCATTACCGCATCCGTGGCGGCGCCGCGGTGGAGCGCGGCGGACGAAGTGGCGCTGACGCTGCTCAATGATTCCTTTGGCGGGAATTTCACCTCGCGGCTGAATATGAATCTGCGCGAGGGGAAGGGATGGTCGTACGGCGCGCGCAGCGGGTTCGATCTGTCGGGGCGTGGACCGCGCCTTTATCAGATGAGCGCGCCGGTGCAGACGGACCGCACGGTGGACAGTGTGCTGGAGATGCGGCGCGAGTTCACCGAGCTGGGCGACGCGCGGCCGACCTCGGTGGAGGAGCTGGCGCAGTCGAAGGAGGCGCTGACCCTCGCGATGCCGGGGCAGTGGGAGACATTGTCATCGGTGAGCGGGGCGATTGACGAGATCGTCTATCGCGGGCTGGCGGATGATTATTGGTCGACCTATGCGGAGCGATTGAAAACGACTTCGCCCGGCGAGGTGGCTCGGGTGTCTTCAAGCGTCGTGCGCCCGGGCGAGCTGGTGTGGGTGATTGTGGGAGATAAGGAGAAGATTTTGCCGGAGATGGCGAAGAAGGGGCTGTCGCCCGTGATGGTGGTGGATGCGGATGGGGTGGTGGTGAGGTGAGTTTCTTCGCTTGCGTTTGCTGCGCTAGGGTTTCGCCGCCGGATCGGGCACTTGGCGGTGGATGGCGTACATGAAGGCGAGCGTGATGAGCGCGGCGCCGGTAATGACGTAGCCGATCCATTCGAAGTGTTCGAGGTGGCCGTCGGGCGCGCGGGTGACGATGGCGCCGGCGAGCGCCGCGGCGGCGCCGCCCGAGACCTGTTGCAGCGAGCCGCTGACGGACATGAAGGCGCCGCGGCGGCGCGGCTCGGGCACCGCGCTCATGAGGGCCTGTGAGGGCACGATGCGCGAGAAGATGCCGGTGAACAGCAGCACGTTGATGACCATGACGGCCCAGAGCGGCGTCTGCCCGAGGTGCGTGTAATACATCACCATGACGATGGTGAGCACGGTGCCGAACAGGAACACCGGATACTTGCCGTATTTATCGGCGGCGCGGCCGGCGAGTGGGCCCATGAAGACCATGAAGATGCCCGTGACCAAGTAGATCTTGGGCAGATCGTCGATGGAGATTTTCAGATTGTTGACGCTGAAGTCGGCGCCGAAGGGCATGAGCATATAGCCGCCGGTGGCGAGCAGGGTGATGGCGCCGAAGGCGAGGAAGTGTTTGGGCTCGGTGAGGGTGCCCCATAGGCGGCCAAAGGCGTTGGCTTCCTGCGGCAGCGCGAGGTGCGCATTGATGGGCCGCAGCACGAACGCGATGACGATTCCGACGACCGCGCCGATGGCGACGATGACCAGGAACGGCGCGTGCCAATCCCAATGGTTGGAGAGATAAAGGCCCGCGGGCAGGCCGAGCACCTGGCTCGCGGCAAAGGCGGTCTGGATCAGGCCCATGACGCGGCCGCGCTTTTCCATGGGGAACAGATCGGTGGCGATGGACATGACGATGGAGCCGATGACGCCGCCGAAGATGCCGGTGAAGATGCGCGCGATGAGCAGGATTTCAAAATTGGGCGCAAGGCCGCACATGAGCGTGCCGACCATGAAGCCGGTGTAGAAGAACAGAAGCATCTTCTTGCGGTCGAAGCGGTCGGCGTACCCTGCCGCGATGAAGTTGGACACGCCCGCCGCGAAGGCATAAGCCGACACCACGATGCCGAACTGCTGGGGCGAGATGCCGAGCGCGGGCATGACGAAGGCCCCGAGCGGGGAGAGGATCATAAAGTCGATGATGATGGTGAACTGAAGGAACGCCAGCATCGCGATAACGAATTTTTCGTAAGCGGACAGCGGCGCGACTTTTGCGGCGGCGGACATGGAGGCGATCCTTCGAACGGGCCGCGTAACATAGAGAAATGCGCGCCGGATATCTTGCGATATTTTGGGCCTGGGTGATGCGACCGGAGGGTGCGCCGGCGCGTTATTTGTTAGCGCTTGGCGCGGAAATCTGATTTCTTCGGGGCGGGGGAATAAAGCCGTGACCGACGTTGATTTGACAGGGGTGAGCGACCCGCTGCGGGCTTTCCATGCCTATTGGGACTCGCTGCCCAAGACCAATCTGATCCCAAAGCTTTCCGACTTTCTCGATCACATGCCGCCGGAGCTGGCGCCGTACACGGCCATCGTGGATGTGCGCGGGCCGCAGGACACCAAGATCCGGTTTTTTGGCACGCAGATCGTCGAGCGCGCGGCGTTCGACCCCACA
>CANJEU010000273.1 GCA_947473445.1 Fidelibacterota bacterium
ATCCGGGTAAGCCTCTATTTTTCTAAGATATCGCGGTTTTTGTGCAGTGCCCATTAACAGACCCGTGAGCGGTCGCTTTTTAGGGTCAAATCGCCCTTCCGGACCCTGAAAAGCCCCCTTTTCCCGGTTTTTGGGCACCTTCGGGGGTCAAATTGGCCCTTTCGGGCAAAAAAACACCCCGCCGAAGCGGGGTGGGAAGTTAGGGTTTGGAACTTGTCAGCAGTTATGCCGCCGCCCGTCGCTCCGGACCACGGCACGGCTTCTTTTTGACAGACGCCCGGCGCGCAAGGACCTGGGACTTCTAACAGGTCGGGCCCAAAACGGCCTGTCTGTTCTGACAGGTCGGAAGAGCTGCCGGCAGGCGCAAGCGCCCCGAAAGCCCGCGCGGGGGGCCGAATCGGGCCGGTCTCAGCCGAACTGCTTGAAGTCCTCGGTGGCGCGGACAAGGGCGGCGCGAATGCCCGGTTCCATGGAGGAATGGCCCGCGTCCGGTACGATCCGATACTGGGCGCCGGGCCAGGCCCGGGCCAGGCGGTCGGCCGCCGCGATGGGACAGACCATATCGTAACGGCCCTGGACGATGACCGCCGGATGGCGGGCCAGGATGTGCATATTGCTGATGAGCTGGTCGCTGGCGAGGAAGCCGTGATTAACCATGTAATGGGCTTCGATGCGCGCCATGGCCAAAGCACCGGCATAATACTGATCGGCATCGCCGCCGCGGCCGGCCGATGGAATGAGCCGCGAACAGGCGTTTTCATAAGCGCACCACGCCGCGGCCGCGGGCCGGTGCACAAGGGCGCTCGGGTCGATCAGACGGCGGTAATAGGCCATCAAAAGATCGTTCTGTTCATCGGCGGGAATAAACGAGCGGAAAGCGCGGTGCGCCTCGGGGAAGAAGCGGCCCATGCCGGTGGACGCAGGCACTTGCGCACCATGACTATGTCCAATGAACCAGGACACTTCATCGTCGGTGAAAAGGAAGATGCCCCGCAAAATGAAGGCGACGCAGCGGTCGGGATGCGCCTGGCCATAGGCCAGCGCGAGCGTCGAGCCCCACGAGCCGCCGAACACCACCCAGCGTTCGATGCCGAGATGGCGGCGGAGCGCTTCCATATCGCTCACCAGATGGGCGGTGGTGTTGTCGGTGAGATCGGCTTCGGGCACCGAGCGGCCTGCGCCGCGCTGATCGAACAACACGATGCGATAGCGCGCGGGATCGAAGAAGCGCCGGTAGGCGGGCGCCGTGCCCGCGCCGGGTCCGCCATGCACGAAGACGACCGGCAAGCCTTTCGGATTGCCCGATTGCTCCCAATACATGCGATGGGGCGCGCCGACATCGAGCATGCCCGAAGCGGTGGCATCGATGGGCGGAAACAGCGGCCGTTCGTCGCCGCCTTTGAGAAGCTGGCGCGCGGGCCCTACGCCTTGATCAGACGCTGAGTTTTCCAAGGCGGCGATGACGCGTTCCTTTACGAGAAAATGAGACGGCGACGACTACGGCACGGGAAGATGCGTCACTTTCGGCCGAAGTCGGACCGGAGCGCAAGCGCGCGCCACGCAAGGATGCTTATTATATCGTAGCGTCGCGCCGATATCGACTTTTGCCCGTATCGACTTTTAGCGGAACGGATTTTATCGTGCGGCGCTTTTTCCGCGCGGGCCTATAACCGCTTCCCTTCGCCCCCCGCCCGCCCTTCTCCCTTGGTTTCATGCCCGTTCTGTTTCTTGTCGTTTTTGTGGACTTGGTCGGGTTTGGCCTTCTGATCCCGTTGTTGCCGTTTTATGTGGAACGCACCGGCGCGGGGCCGGGTCTGATCACCATCATTCTGGGGCTTTATTCCCTGGCGCAATTCATCGCCGCGCCCTTATGGGGCGCCTTAAGCGATAAGTTCGGCCGCAAGCCGATTCTTGCACTGACCAGCCTCGGCCTTGGTCTTTCCTACGTTCTGCTGGCCTTTGCCGACTCGCTCGCGCTGGTGGCCTTGAGCCGCATTCTGGGCGGGCTCATGGCCGGCAACATCGCCACCGCCCAAGCCTATGTGAGTGACGTCACGACGCCCGAAACGCGCGCGCGCGGGATGGGACTGATCGGCGCGGCCTTCGGGCTCGGCTTTGTGGCGGGGCCCGCGATCGGCGGCGTGCTGGCGGGCGGCGATGTAGCGAACGCCGATTTCACCGGGCCCGCGCTTGCGGCCATGGGCTTAAGTTTCGCAGCCGCGGCCGGTGTTGTTCTTTTTCTGAAAGAGAGTTTGCCGGCAAGCGCGCGGGGCAGAACGCCCGAGCAGCGCCCCGGCTTTGGCGATAAACTGCGCGCCTTGAAACAGCGCCGCGCGCTGATGCTGTTCGCGGCGGCGGGATTTCTGGTGATCACCGCGTGGGCGCAATTTGAAACGGTGTTTGCGCTGTGGGCGAACGCGCTGTTCGCCTACGGGCCGCGCGAGATCGGGTTCATCCTCGGCTTCATGGGTGTTGTGAACGTGCTGGTGCAAGGCGCGTTCATCGGCGCGTTGACGCGGCGCTTCGGCGAGCGGCGGCTCGCGTTGTGCGCGGTCATTCTATTCATGTCGGGCAATATCGCCGTGGCCGTAGCATCTAGTCTCGTGCCCTTGCTGCTGGCGTGCACATTGCTGGCGCTGGGCTCGTCGCTTTTCACACCGACCGTGACCAGTCTTGTTTCGCAGGAAGCCGCCGCCGGCGAGCGCGGCGCGGTTCTTGGCGCCTATCAATCGGCAACCGCCCTGGGGCGCGTGGCGGGACCGGCGTTTTCCGGCGCGCTGTTCGCCGCCGGACCGTCGCTGGCCTATCTGGCCGCGGCGCTGCTGGCCGCCCCGGCCCTGTGGTTTTTGACCGCTGCGCCGAAAGCCGAGCCGAAAGCCACTGGCGCCCCGTAGGAATATCAACGGCTTAACGCCCTTGACGCGAGCACCTGGAACCCCAAAATAAGAGGCGCCGCGCCAATCCTGGGCGGCACAATTTTGAGCGCCGCCCCGCGGGCTCGGAGTTCCGATGACACGAGTGAATGTTTTTTCGAGCCCGCACCTGCTCGGCTTTGATCACATCGAGCGCGTGCTCGACCGCGTGGCGAAATCCGCCGGCGAAGGGTATCCGCCCTATAATATCGAACAGACCGGCGAGCACCGCTTGCGCATCACATTAGCTGTGGCGGGCTTTGCCGAAGAAGAACTGACCGTCAGCACCGAGGACAACCAACTGGTCATCCGCGGCAAGCAGCAGGACGACAGCGCCAACCGCATTTATCTTCACCGCGGCATTGCCGCGCGCCAGTTCACCCGCAGCTTCGTGCTGGCGGAGGGAATTGAGGTGCGCGGCGCCGAGATGGTGAACGGTCTTCTGCACATCGATCTCGAGCGGCCCGTGCCGCAACCCAAAGTGACGCACGTGGAAATCAAGAGCGCGACGAGGAAGAAAACCACGCAGAAAACCATCGACGTCGACCCGTGCCGCGAGCAGGGCTAACCTCCTAAAAACGCGACACGTAAATGTGAAGGTGCGTGTCACAATATCCCTCACCAAATCGCCACAATAGGACCCTAGCTTTTACAAGACAGACCCGCGGCAGGCCGACATTGGGTGCCGCTTTATTGATCGCTCGGAAGGAGGATCATATGTTTGACAGAGACATCAAAACCAAAGCCAGCGACCGCGACGTGGTCCCTGCGCCCGGCAACACCACTGAGACCGAAAGCGCCACGGCAACACGCGAAACCGTGACATCGACCGACCTCGCGCGCGTTGGCCTCAATGAGATCGCCTATATCAAACAGGCGGTCGTGAACGACGAAGAGGTTTGGGCGATCTTCAGCGCCTCGGGCGAGGCCATCGGGGCCGCGCAGACCTTCGACCAAGCCTGGGGCGCGGTGCGCCAGCACGATATGGAGCCGGCGCGCGTTCACTAAGATCTCGCACTAAAACCCACCCGGACGGGTGTGCGCGAAACGGCGCGGCG
>CANJEU010000274.1 GCA_947473445.1 Fidelibacterota bacterium
GCGCGTCGCAATCGCTTTGTTGCCAAAGTCCGCGGCGGGCGTTTTCTTTGGTTTCATCGGCTAGTAAGCCAACTGATACATACCGCCGGCGAGGATACGAATGCCTTCAACGATGTCTTCGATGGAGGAGAATTCCTCCTGCGTATGGCTGCGGCCATCTTTGCTGCGCACGAAGATCATCGCCACTTTCGCGATCTCGGCCATTTGCTGGGAATCGTGGCCCGCACCGCTGGCCATGGTCATGGCGCGCACGCCCTGTTGCTCGCACACCTTCTGCAACATCGTCACGAGGCCAGGGTCGCTCGGGCATGGCGCGTGGTCGAGCAAGACCTCCACGGTGAATTGCAAGCCGCGCCGCTCGGCGACTTCCTTAATGAGGGCCGCCTGCTTTTTATAGAGTTCGTCGCGCGACGCCGCGTGCGGATGGCGCGCATCCACAAAGAAGGTGACGCTGGCGGGCACGACGGCGGGAAAGTTCGGCTCGACATGAATTCTTCCGACGGTCGTCACGGCCGGCCGGCCCATGCGGTGGGCGGTATCGATCAGGCCTGACGCTATTTCGGCAAATCCGGCCATGGGATCGCGCCGGAGGTCCATGGGGAAAGCGCCTGCGTGATTTTGCACGCCGAACAGAGTGACTTTGTAGTGGCGGATGCCGGTGATGGCATCGACCACCGCAACGGGGAAGCCCGCGTGTTCGAGCACCGGCCCCTGCTCGACATGGAGTTCAAGGAAGCTGTCGATATCGTTGCGTTTGGCGTCCTTTATTTTCGAGGGGTCCAGACCGATGGACCGCATGGCGTTGGCCATCGTCTCGCCTTCAAAGTCTTTCATCGTCTCGGGATCCTGGGCGCTCGCGCGGCCGATGATCGCCGAGGAGCCCCAGTAATGCGCGGTCGGGAAACGGCTGCCCTCTTCCTCGCAGAACGCAATGGCCTCAAGTGTGCGTTTGGGCGTTCCAAACTGTTCCTTGAGGCTGCGAATAGCGATCAGGGCGGCGAGCGCGCCGAGGGCGCCATCGTATTTTCCACCCGGCCTTTGCGTATCAATATGGGATCCCGAGGCGATCGAGCCGCCCGGCTCGGTGCCCTTTAGGACGCCAAAGGTATTGCCGACGCTGTCGCGGCTGACAGAGAGCCCTGCCTCCTCGCACCAGCTTGCGTATTGGTTTGTTGCCTGGACCCATTCGGGCGAATAAGCGGTGCGCCAGACACCGGTTTCTCCGTAGGCGCCATAGGTCGCCAGCGTCGTGATGTAGTTCTGAACTAACGCCGCATCAATTTTGATAAACACTGACTCACCCCACCTAACCGGCTTTGCGGCCTTCACGAAGTTTTTTGGTCATCGCTTCGTCGACCTGCCCACCGCGAATGGCGACGCCGTAACTCTCGCGGGCAATGTCTTCAGAGAAGAGTTCATCCAGCACGTCATCAAGCACCGCTGCGGTGGCGCGTTTGAATGGGTCGCCATAGCCGCCGCCGCTGGGTCCTGCGCATTCCAGGCGCTCGCCGGCCCGGGCCTGCCGGAAGGCGACCTTCGAGGGCATCGCGGTGACAGCCGTTTTGGAAACCTGGTCGAGCTTCCCCGGCCGGCCATCGGTGCCGCCGTCAAACCCCCACGGGCTATATTTCTGGCCATCGCCTTCAATGGAAAATCCCGCATCGCTCAAGAAGGTGAATTCTCTGACGGAGCTGATTCCGCCGCGCCACTCGCCAGGGGCGACGACGTTCTCGCGCAGCTCGTAGCGATCCACCCGCAGCGGCAGATGCGATTCAATGTCTTCAATGGGGTTGTTACGGGTATTTGCGAACAGCGTGTCGACCGCGTCCATACCGTCCATGCCGTAGCGGCCGCCGTAGGACCCCTCGAGAATTTCCATATGAACCCAGGGCTCGCCCTGTGCGTCGCCGCTGAAGGCGATGACGCGAAGATTGCCGACGCCCGCGCTGATTTGCCGGGGGATGGCTTGGCCCAAAGCTTTCATGACGGTGTCGGCCAGCGCATTGCCGGGGCAGAAGCGCGCGATGGTGGGCGCGGGGAAAATCGGATTGGCGAGACATCCCTTCGGCGCGAAAATTTCGATGGGGCGGGTAAGACCGCTGTTTTGCGGGATCGAGCCGTATACGGCGCTGTCGAGCAGGATCGAGCGGATGCTCATCCAGATGGCGCAATCGACGGTGCCCTCGAAGGGCATGTTGATGGGACGATCCGACACTTGCGGCGCGGTGCCCGTGAGATCGACGTAGAGGCTATCGTCCTTGACGGTGATGGTGACAACGATGGGAAGATCGCGGCGCGCGGGGTTTGCATCGTCCGTGAACCCGTCGATATGGGTCGTCGCGCTATAGACGCCGTCCGGAAGATCGCGGATGGCGGCGCGCATCATTCTTTCCGAATAGTCCATGAGGTCTTCGCAAGCGCCGAAGACCGTCGCCTTGCCGTAGCGGCGCACGAGTTCGAGGAACCTTTGCGCGCCAATCTGGGCGGCGGCGATCTGCGCTTCCATGTCGCCGACGACCATGGTCGGGATGCGGATATTGTCGCGCACCATGTGCCACACCATGGCATTGGTCTTGCCGCCTTCGATGACCTTGATGGCCTTGAACTGAAGCCCCTCGGCGTAGGTATCGGCCGCGTCCACAATGCCGCAACTGCCGGGCGTATGTGCCCCCACATCGAGATGGTGAGCCGTCGTGACCGCAAAGCCCAGAAGATCGTCGCCATCGAATACCGGGACGCAGAAGCCGACGTCGGGGTTATGCGAAGCGCCGCCATAGGGATCGTTATGCATGATGACGTCGCCCGGCTTGACGGAGTCTCCGCGCGCGGCGAGTTGTTTGATGATGCCGCGCACGTAGCCCGGGATCGGACCGGATTGAAGCGGCGTGCTCATTTTGCATTCGCAGAGCTGCTGACCGGTGGGATCGGTGAGGGCCGCGCCAAAGTCCTCGGACTCACGGATGATGCTGGAATAGCTCATGCGCATGAGCTTATGGCCCATTTCGATGGCGATATTTTCCAGCGCGCCCTGGATCACGGCGCCCGTGATCTGATCGACGCGCGTCACTGGCGATTTTGAATTCCGAACGTGATTCATTTTATTTTCCTTCACGCTGCAGGATGACATTTCCGATGTGGTCGACCATCGCCGTCCACCGCGGCGGGACAACGGTTGTGCTGTCTTTTTGCAAGAAGATCGCGGGACCCGGGATCGGGACTCCGACCGGCAGCTCGTGCCGCCGGAAGAAGGTTGTCTCGTAAGGCTTAAGTTCGCCATCCACGCGGAAGACGCATTCGCGGGTTTTGATGCGCGCCTTTGCGAGGCTTCCGTCCTGCGGGGCTTTCAATGTCTCAAGCTTCGGCATGGCGCCGACGCCGATGAGGCGAATATTCACGACCTCGATGGGATTCTCCGGGAAGCCGTGGCCGTATTCGCGGCGATGCAGATCGTGAAAATCTTGCCAGACCTTCTCCATCGCGGGCCCCGTCAGAGCTCCAGCCGGGATGGGCGTCTTGAGCTCGTACCCCTGCCCCACGTAGCGCAAGTCGGCATCGCGCATAAATGTGAGCTTCGAGGTATCGATATGGTCGGAGGCGAACTGCGCGATCAGCTGTTTCTCCATCGCGGCGAAATCGTTGTTCAAGCGCGCGAGGTCGACTTTGGTGCTGAGCTGGAACTGCGTACGCACGACTTCGTATTTAAGGTCGGTCGTGAGGAGGCCCATGGCCGAGGTAATGCCGGGATACGGCGGAATCAGGACCTCGGGGATTTCAAGCATCTCGGCAACTTCGGCGCCGTGCAAGGGACCGGCCCCGCCGAAGGCGACAAGCGCGAATTCGCGTGGATCGACGCCCTTTTGCACCGTGCGCGATCGAATGGCGTTCGCCATATTGCTGTTGAGAACAGTCAGAATGCCCTCAGCCGCCTCAAGC
>CANJEU010000275.1 GCA_947473445.1 Fidelibacterota bacterium
CGAGATCCATGCCCCGAATCTAGCAGAACCGCAGATTCACGGCTCGGAAAATCCTGCTATTCGCGTTCACGTATAAGCGGATGCAGCGCTTCAAAGATGGCATAGGAGCGTGCAAATGTTCAAACGTCCTAGATGCGTCGGATAGCCGAGCGGAGTACCGGAAATGCGAGCCCGAAGCCGATCCCGTGGGTGGCGCCGCTCGTTATATTTATGCTGCTTGGGCGGCATCGCTCACGCGCCGTAAGGTAGCAGCGCGACGACCGCCGAAACGTCAATTCGCGTATCTGCAGTCACCTTCGGCGATCTCGGAGTCGATGTCCTTGGTATGTAATTTGTCAAATCCGATGCCAGTTTCTGCAGGCTTTGACGAAAGGGCGTAACATCGATATTGCTGTCGAGATCGTCGATCGTCTCGTGCCACAATCGGCGCAACAGAGGCATGCAGTGGAAGCGCTGGAGTTCTGCTAACTTCGAGACGGTGGACTAGCTTGTACCGCTATTGGCCGCCGCCGAATCCTGCGAGGGCGGCTATCGCGTAGAAGTCGACCCAGCCAGGGAGTTCAGATTCCACCTTGAGTGCCAAATTTGACCGCAAAGATGGCCCCACCAAGCTGTGTTCTTTCTGCTAAGGTTTCGATTGGTCGGACACGCAAAACCGCTTTGATGATTATTAGGTAATATGCCGCGAAACGCATATCCAAATGAGCCGCAGCATTTTGCGAATATTCGCGCGGCGATAGACGAATATATTCTGCCCGGATTTGCCCCGCCTGCGCCGATTTTGCCGCGCTCGTCGAACATATTCACGGTGGGCTCGTGCTTCGCGCAGACCATCCACAAGGCGTTAAAGGAAGCGGGCATCAACAGCCGCCACGTCATGTTGGCCGAGGCCGTTAACACACCGCCGTGCGCACTTCTTCTGCTCGAGCACTTGCGGGGGAAGAACGCCAAGACCACGGGACACTTTGTCGAAGAGAAGATCGCTAGTCCCGAAAACACAGCGATGCTGCGGTCGTACTTGCCGGCAGCATCAGCGTTCATCCTCACGTTGGGCGTTGCTCTGCAGCCGTTTCATGAGGACGGACTGCCGATCATTCATATCACCAAATCGACCGTCGGACCGAAGTGGACCGCCAACGGCAATGCGTTCCACATGCTCTCGGTCGATGAGGTGCGTTCTTACATTCTGCGCTCCATCGAATCGATAAGAGCCTTGCGGCCGGGACTGCCCGTCATACTCACGCTATCTCCCATCCCACTTATGACGTCCGTGGACCACCCGGCGCCGATGGTGCAAGACTGCATTTCTAAAAGCATCCTTCGCGCCGCGATCGCTGCTGCTATGGAAGAGGAAATTCCCGACCTCTATTATTGGCCCTCATTCGAAATGGTCCGCTGGCTGAGCGCCCATACCGGGCCGGTTTTTGGGGCCGATGGCGTCGACGAACGGCATGTGTCGCCGAAGTTCATTGATTTGATCACCAGCGTCTTCATTGAACGATATTTCCATCCAGCCTAATACCTTTGCGCACGCGAAGCGCACCTGACGGCTTAGAGACAAGGATTCGTCGAGAATGGACTCGTGGTCGGTCGGATGCGCCATCGTTTTAGGGCTCATCCTGCTCGCTTTGGCCGCAATCGATTTACGGACCGGGTATCTCCCGGATCCGCTTCAGATGGCTCTGGCGGGTGCGGGGCTGATTGTTCTCGCCGTAGGCTCGCCCATCGGCCTCTCGTGGCAAATGGCTCTGGCCGGCGCCGCCCTTAACGGAGGCATCTTCTGGGGCCTGCGCTGGCTCGTCACACGGCTTAAGGGGCGCGAGGCCATGGGCCTGGGAGATGTGAAGCTGGTAGCGGCAGGCGGCCTATGGGTCGGGCCCCTCGCGCTGCCCTATATCATGGCGGCAGGGGGTATCTTAACCCTCGTGGGAGCGCTGGTGACGGGGCTGATCACCCGAAAGCCGGTTTGGCAGGGCGAGATGCCCCTTGGGCCTGGCCTTGCGGCCGGCCTGCTTGCGAGCTTCATCGCCGCGCTTCTGAAGGTGCCCGGCCTCACGCCCTGACTTTCGGGCGGCACGCCTATGGCGAAAGCCGATGGATGCGGCCCTGACATTTCCTTAAGGTACCCCGCGTATGCATTCTTCCTACACCTTCCCTGAAGATACGGGGACCGAGCAGAACCAATCATGACTGGCACATTCCTGCCCTATGGGCGGCAAAGCATTGACGACGACGATATCGCGGCCGTCGCGGCGGTTTTAAAATCAGACGCATTGACGAATGGCCCGGCCGTCGACGCCTTCGAACGCGCGCTGGTCGAGGTGACGGGCGCGGGCGACGTGGTGGCCTGCTCGTCGGGCACGACAGCGCTGCACCTCGCGGTTCTGGGCCTGGGCCTTCAACCGGGCGACCAGGTCATCGTTCCGACCCTGACCTTCCTCGCGACCGCCAATTGCGCGCGCTATGTAGGGGCCGAGGTCGTCTTCGCCGATGTCGATCCCGATACGGGACTGATGACGCCGCGTCACCTTGAGGACGCGATCGCGCGGGCGCGGCCTGGCGCGGCGAAAGTCGCAATCCCGGTCCACCTTAACGGCCAGTGCTGCGACATGGAGGGTTTGAAAGCCGTCGCTGACCGGCATGGCATCAGCCTGATCGAAGACGCCTGCCACGCGGTGGGCAGCACCTATCCGGGCCCTTCGAACGCGCGGGTCACCGTCGGTTCGTCCCGCGCGAGCGTCGCAGCCTGTTTGTCGTTCCACCCCGTGAAGACCATCGCCATGGGTGAAGGCGGTGCGGTGACCACCAACGATCCCAAGATGGCCGCGGCCATGCGGCGCTTGCGCAGCCATGGGATGGAGCGGACTCCCGCGCAGCCGGTGTATCCCGAATACGCCCAGGACGCTGACGGCAGCGCCAATCCGTGGTTCTACGAAATGACGGATGTAGGCTGGAATTTTCGCGCGACCGATATCCAGTGCGCCCTTGGTCTGAGCCAGTTGAAGAAACTGAACCGCTTCATCGCGCGCCGCCAAGAAGTGGTGGCCCGATACGATGCCGCGCTGCGGCCGTTCGCGCCTTTGATCCGGCCCATCGCCCGCGTCGGCGGGGATCCGGCCTGGCACCTTTATGTGGCGTTGATCGACTTCGCCGCCCTTGGAAAAAGCCGCGCCGTTGTGATGCGGGCATTGTCGGCGGCCGGTATCGGCACGCAGGTCCACTATTTCCCGGTGCATCTGCAGCCATATTACCAGGAGCGCTACGGCAAGCAGGACCTTCCCGGTGCGAACGCTTATTACGCCCGGTGTCTCAGCCTTCCCCTCTTCCCGGCCATGACCGACGCGGACGTGGATCGCGTGGTCGCGGCGCTTGCCCAAATTGTGAAATAGGACGTCTGCGATGAACTTGGCGGAATTGGAAGCGGCGAACGCGGCGACTCTCAAATTGCTGAAAGGCAGTGAGAACGTCGATGGATTACAGCATCCCTATTTCGGGTATTACACCGCCGAGATTTTCGAGTGTCCGCCCTTCGTTATGTTCACCAATAACGACTGCCCGCGCGGTTGGAATATTCTGTTCGAGCGCTATTTCGAGCCGGAGTCGATGAAGCTGTGGTGCCGGCTGGCCCGCACCGCAACGAGCGTGCTCGACATCGGCGCGCATGTGGGCGTGTACAGCCTGGCGGCAGCCGCCTTGCGCCGCGACATCAAGATCCACGCGTTTGAACCGAACCCGAACGCCTATACCCGCCTGCGCATGCATAAGATTGTCAACGCGTTCGACAATATCGTCGAACATTGGTTCGCTGTGGGAGACACCGATGGCGTTGTGCACTTCAGCTGGGCCAAAAAAGCGACGTTGCAGATTTCCTCGGGCGGGGGCGTGGGAAACCGAAAGGGCGATAACGTTGAACGCATCGTCGTCGAGCAGAG
>CANJEU010000276.1 GCA_947473445.1 Fidelibacterota bacterium
GCGGTTCGGCAACGATCGTGGCGATGCGACGTTGATCGTCGCCCGTTTCGATGTTGAGCTTCGACGGTTTAATCAGTTCTTGCCAATTTTTTTGAATCACGATTCAGTTCCACACGTGAGGTTGATCCCGCTGTGAACTTGGGAGTCGCGCGGCCCGCTTTTATCAACAGGCGCGCGAAACCCGAATGCAACGCCGCCGGTGGGAGACACCCGGTGACGATAAAATCCTTAGACGCGGCGGCGCTTACGCGGACGGCAGCCGTTGTGCGGCACTGGCGTCACGTCCTGGATGGCCGTGATGGTGAAGCCCACGGCCTGCAGCGCACGCAGAGCGGACTCACGACCCGTGCCCGGGCCTTTCACGAAGACCGACAGCACCTTCATGCCGTGTTCCATCGCCTTGCGGCCGCAATTCTCGGCGGCAACCTGCGCAGCGTACGGGGTCGACTTACGCGAACCCTTGAAACCCTGAGCGCCGGCCGACGACCAGGCAATGGTGTTGCCCTGCACATCGGAGATGGTGATCATGGTGTTGTTGAAGCTCGCGTTGACGTGCGCGATGCCCGAGCTGATATTCTTGCGCTCGCGCTTTCGGGCGCGAGGCGTACCAGCTGCAGGAGCGGAAGCGGCGGATTCTTGCTTGGCCATCTGAGTGATCTTCTTCTGTCAGTAGAAACGGTAATCGCGGCGGAAGCTGTTATGGCAGCGACGCCGCGATGAACGCGTCTGTTTACTTCGTAACTTTCTTCTTGCCGGCGATCGGCTTCGACGGGCCCTTGCGGGTACGCGCGTTGGTGTGCGTGCGCTGACCGTGAACCGGCAGGCCCTTGCGGTGACGCAGGCCCTTGTAGCAACCAAGATCCATCAGGCGCTTGATGTTCATGGCTTGCTCGCGGCGAAGATCGCCTTCCACCGTGTAGTCGCGGTCGATGGTATCGCGGATACGAATGATCTCGTCTTCCGTCAGTTGGTTCACGCGACGCTTGGCGTCGATGCCGACACGTTCGCAAATCTCCACCGCATTGGTCGGACCAATGCCGAAGATGTAACGCAGGGCGATCACGACCCGCTTGTTGGTAGGTAAGTTAGTCCCAGCAATACGCGCCAAAGCCCGTACTCCTTCATTGATTTCAAACAGTTATGAGCGCCGCGCGCAACCGGAAAAGCGGGGCATTATATGCACTACCCCCCCGGTGTCAACACGCCGCTCACGCTCCTAGAACTTGCTCCAAATCCCGTGAAACAGCGTCGATATCCCTATCGCCGTCGATCACTTCCAGGCTTCCCTTCGCCCTATAGTAGGGCATCAGGGGAGAGGTCTGGTCATGGTAGGCCTTCAACCTTGCACCCACCGTCTCGGCCTTATCGTCGGCCCTCCGGCTAAAGCTGGCGCCGCCGCAGACGTCACAGACGCCCGGGCGTTTCGGCTGCTTAAACGTATCGTGGTATCCCTCGCCACAGGCCGAACATGTGAACCGGCCGGTGATCCGCTCGATGAGCCTCTCGTCCGGGACAGCCACCTCGATCACTTTGTCGAGCTTAATTCCTTTTTCTTTCAACAGCTTATCCAAAGCTTCAGCCTGCGCGATGGTGCGCGGGAAGCCATCGAGGATAAACCCGTTGGCGCAATCTTTCTGATCGATCCTTTCGGAGATCAGGTTAATCATAATGTCGTCCGACACGAGCTGGCCGGCGTCCATGACCGCTTTGGCCTGCAGGCCGACCGGGCTTGCCGCCTTCACCGCCGCCCGGAGCATATCCCCGGTGGACAGTTGCACGATGCCGTAACGGTCCTGCAAGCGCTTTGCCTGGGTCCCCTTCCCGCCTCCGGGCGGTCCCATAAGAATGAGACGCTTGCCAGCCATACCCTTTACCGCTTGCCGCGCAGGCGGGACTTCTTGAGCAGACCCTCGTATTGGTGCGCCAGGAGGTGCGCCTGCACCTGCTGCATGGTGTTCAGAGTCACGTTGACGACGATCATCATGCTGGTGCCGCCGAGCGCGAACGGGGTGCTCATGCGGGCGACCAGGTATTCGGGCACCAGGCAGACGACCACCAGATACAGAGCACCAACAACCGTCAGACGCGTCAGGACATAATCGAGATAATCGCCGGTATTCTTGCCCGGGCGGATGCCGGGGACAAAGCCGCCGTATTTGCGCAGGTTCTCGGCCGTATCGTTCGGATTGAACACCACAGCCGTGTAGAAGAACGCGAAGAAAATGATCAGGACGGCGTAGAGGATCATATAGAGCGGCTGGCCTCGGCCGAGCAGAGCGCCCATCGTATTGAGGAAGCCCTCGCCACCCGGCGCCGCCATGGGCATGCCGTTCGGGCCGAGCACGGTGCCGCCCTGGAAGCCGGCCATGGTGAGCGGCAGCAGGAGGAGCGAGCTGGCGAAGATCGGCGGAATGACGCCGGAGGTATTGAGCTTAAGCGGGATGTGCGAGGCTTCGCCGCCGAACACCTTATTGCCCTGCTGCCGCTTGGGATACTGAACGAGGATCCGGCGCTGGGCCTGTTCGACGAAGACGATGGTGGCGATAAGCACAACCGCGCCGATGACGATGAGGCCAATGACGATCGGCGACATGGCGCCGGTGCGGCCGAGTTCAAGGGTGCTGGCGATGGCGCCCGGAAGACCGGCGACGATGCCGGCGAAGATCAGAAGCGAGATCCCCTGCCCGATGCCGCGTTCGCTGATCTGTTCGCCCAGCCACACCAGGAACATGGTGCCGCCGACGAGCGTAATAACGGTGGTGGCGACGAAGAACGCACCCGGGTTTGTGACGACGGGCAGGCCGTTCGAGGCCATGGAGCCCTGAAGGCCCGAGGCGATCCCGAAGGCCTGAAGCGCAGTGATCGCGACCGTCAGGTAACGGGTGTACTGGTTCATCTTGATGCGGCCGGTCACACCCTCTTTCTTGAGATTCTCAAGGGTCGGGCTGATGGCGGCCAGCAGCTGGATGATAATGGCGGCCGAAATATACGGCATGATGTTGAGCGCAAAGATGCTCATGCGGGACAATGCGCCGCCGGCGAACACGTCGAACAAGCCGAGCACGCCGCCCGACTGCGAACGCATCACGTCCTGCATGGCAACGGCGTCGATGCCAGGCAGGGTGATAAAGGTGCCTAGGCGATAGACGACCAGGGCGCCAAGCGCGAACCAGATTCGGCGCTTGAGCTCGGTCGCCTTCGAGAAGACGCCTAGATTGATATTGGAAGCAAGTTGGTCAGCCGAAGAGGCCATTTCAAACTCCGGTTAAGGCAAACGGCGCCTTGCGCAACACCGGATCCTACTTCTTTGCCTTGGCAGGTTTCGCAGCGGCTTTGGCCTTCGCGGGCTTTTCAGCCTTACCGGAAGCGGCCGACTTCTTGGCGCGGGCGGACTTATCGCCCTTCTTGGCTTTCGGGTTGGCGTCGGCGCGCTTGGGCAGCTTGCGCACTTTCTTATCTTCCGCGACGGCTTCGGGGCGCGTCATGGTGACGGTGCCGCCGGCCTTCTCAACCGCCGCACGGGCGGATTCAGAAGCGTAAACGGCAACGATGGTGAGCTTGGCGGTCACTTCGCCGTCGCCCAGGAGGCGCATACCGTCGCGCACATTGCGCACGATGCCAGCTTCCACGAGGCTTTCGATGGTGATCTGGTTCTTGGCGTCGAGACGGCCGGCGTCAACAGCGGCCTGAATACGGCCGAGGTTCACGGGCACATAGTCCTTGCGGCCGATCGAGGTGAAACCACGCTTTGGCATACGGCGGTACAGAGGCATCTGACCACCTTCGAAGCCTTTGATGGCCACGCCGGTGCGCGCTTTCTGACCCTTTACGCCGCGGCCTGACGTTTTGCCGAGGCCCGAGCCGATACCGCGGCCGAGGACCTTACGCGGATGGGTCGAACCCGGGCGATTGCGCAGTTCATTGAGTTTCA
>CANJEU010000277.1 GCA_947473445.1 Fidelibacterota bacterium
CTGCCGGAAATCGGGAACAACGCCAAGTTTGCCCGCGCATTCGACGCCGTGCGCGGCGCCAACGGCGCAATCGTGTGCCGTGTGAACGCCGATGCCGTCACGACCAACGACGATCCTGCATGCGTTCCGTTCAATCTGTTCGGCGAGAACGTGAATTCGCAGGCGGCAATAGACTATGTAACCGGCGACCCGCATCGCAATCAGAAATTCGTTCAAAAGGTTATGGCGGTTTCGTTCAGCGGCGAACCGCTCTCGCTGTGGGCCGGCCCAGTGTCGCTTGCGTTCGGGGCTGAACACCGCAAGGAATCCGTCGCCGGCGCGGTGCCGACGGAATATGAGGCGGGCTGGTTCGTCGGAAACTATCGGGCAAGCTTCGGGGACTACAATGTGACCGAAGGCTTCGTAGAAACCGTGATCCCGCTGGCGAACGGTGAGGCTTGGGCGGATTCGTTGGACCTGAACGCCGCTGTACGCGCGACGGATTATTCCACCTCCGGCTTTGTCGCCACCTGGAAAGTGGGCACGACCTATGCCCCGATCGAAGATGTACGCTTCCGCGTCACCCGGTCGCGCGATATTCGCGCCCCGAACCTGTCCGAACTCTTCCAGGCCGGCGGCGCCAACACCAATAACGTGACCGATCCGTTCAACGGCAACGCCGTGACGCAATACCAAGGGCTTGCCACCGGCAACCCGAACCTGCAGCCTGAAAAGGCCGACACCTGGGGCCTGGGTGTCGTGGTGTCGCCGAGTTTTGTGCCCGGATTCACGGCGTCCTTCGACTACTTCAATATTAACGTGAAGGACGCGATCGGCTCGGTCGCAGCCCAGGAGATCGTGGACCGCTGCTTCCGAGGTGATACGGTTTACTGCGCCGCGATTACCCGCGGGCCGAACGCGAGCGGCGTGCTCGTGATTCAGCAGATTCGCAGCCAGCCGTTCAATCTCGTAACCCGTCAGAATCGTGGCTTCGACGTCGACCTCAGCTATCGGACATCGCTCGATCAGATGGCTGAGAGCCTTGCAGGAAACGTGACCCTGCGCGCGCTCGCGACCCGCTATCTCGAGAACTACAGCGAGGACGGCATCGCGGCGCCGACCGACACGGTGGGCCAGATGACCGGCGACGGTCCGGCGCGCTGGCGTTATCGCCTGTCGGCGGGTTACGACCTCGATCCGATCAATGTCATCCTCACCGCGCGCGGTGTGAGCGCGGGTGTGTACGACAATACGAACATCGAGTGCAGCACCGCATGTCCAGTATCGACGACATTGAACCGGACCGTCGGGGAAAACGACATCAAAGGTGCGTGGTACTTCGATCTCAGCCTGACCTACAAATTCCTCGAGAACGATGATGGCGACGAAGCGGAGGCGTTCCTGAACGTCCGCAACATTGCAGATACGGATCCGGCGCTGGTCGCACAGGGGCCTGCGGGGACGTCGTTCCTCGGGCAGCCGGCCAATGCAACCCTCTACGACACTCTGGGCCGGACGTTCCGCGCCGGCGTGCGCTTCAAGATGTAAGACGCGGCCCGGTCGCTCGCGCCGGGCTGTTTCTTCAAGATAAAAATGACGGCGGGTCCCTCGGGCCCGCCGTCACCGCTTTCGGGGCATCGCAGCGCGAGGAAGGGTTGTGTAACAGGGCCGGTACTTTTCCGCATGACCGGTTCGCGGGCGCAATCTGCTTTCTCGGGGCTTCCAAGGCGGGTATTTTAGAAGCTGGGAGATTACGAGCTATGCAAGTGGCTGGAGTTTACAGCAGCGTTCAGGACCGCCGGTCTCGCGCCAGCCGTGGTGTCTGGCTGGCTTCGGCGGCATTCGCGGCCGGGATCGCTTTGGTTCCCACCGGTGCATCGGCCGAGAGCCGTAGCTTCGTCGTATCGTTCTTCTCCCAAGCCACAACCTCCGTCGACGGCGACTGCTCCAAAGGCGTCAACCCGACGATCGAGGAGCAGTATCTGCTCAACCTCGCGCACCTTGGGTACTCCAAGGAAGACATCGCCGAAATGGCGAAGAAGGAGACGGAGGGGAACGGAAACATCGGCACGATCATGATGACGCGCGGGCGCATCGACGGTCAGCCCGTCAATGCATATGCGCACCCGACGGCGGTCGTCGATCCGAAGCTCAATCCGCTCGATGGCCGTTTTGCCTACGGCTTCGACATGGATGGCAAGGGGCGCGACGATCCCGATGGCTTCATCGATCCGGAAACCGGCCAGCGCGGTGTTGATCATCAGGCCTATCGCGCCCTTGGATGCATGCGCGCTTTCCGCGGCTCACTGCAAGGGCGTCCGACCTTCTGGGATTGGGCGTGGGGTCAGCTGCGCGATTCACAACCCGCATGGCTCATCACGATCGAGGGCGAAGATATTTCGCAGGACGGTGAGGTCACCGTCACCTTCGACCGCGCGATTGAATTCGTTGCTTCGAACGTCGATTCATCACCCCGGCGCGATGTGACCTACAGGATCGATCCCGATCCGCGTTCGCACAATGTTTATAAGGCTAAGATCAAAGAGGGAATGCTCACCCTGGCTGAGCCAGGGACGGCGGATTTCCGCATGTTGCAAAATCCGCTGGTGACGCCCGAGCTGAAGATGAAGCGCTTGCATATGCGCTTCGAGCTGAAGGCCGACGGATCGATGTCGGGCATGCTGGCGGGCTATCAGTCCTGGCGCGAACTGTATTTCGGCATCGGAAGCAGCGGCACGCGCGAAGCCTGCATCACGGGCGATATCCCGGGAATATTTTACCTCCTGCGGGCGAACGCCGATGGCGACCCGGATCAGGAGACCAAGGAGCCGACAACGATCTCGACAACCTATTACATCGAGGCGGTACCCGCGATCGCGGTTGCCGTTCAGCCGCTGAACGCCGCGGGCGGTTAGTTTCGAACGTGCGCGAATAGAGGACGGGCCGACATGTTCAAAGCATTGAGAATTGTGGTGATCGCTGGGGCGTCTATTGTCGCAACAGGGTCGGCGATCGCTCAGTCTGCAAGTCGTGACGGGCGCGCGCTTCCGGCCGCACCGGCGGGCATCACGATGCAGCCTCTTGGCAAAGACCAGGGATTTGACACTGGTAAGTCGACGGCGGGTTACCTCGCGCGCGAACAGATCGCCTTCACCGACCCGCGCGGCAAGACGCTTTACACGTACAAAAAGGATTCGGCCGGAAAGTCGGCCTGCGTGGCCGCATGCGCGGCGACCTGGCATCCGGCGCTGGCCCCTGATTATGCCGCGCCATTCGGCGCGTGGTCGGTGATCGCTCGGCCCGATGGGACGAAGCAATGGGCGTATCAATCAAAGCCTCTCTATACTTATGCAAAGGACGTTGATCCCGGTTCGGTCTACGGCGCGAGCCCGGCCCGCTTCGGCGGCCGGCGGAAGGACGGCGCCGGTCAATGGGTCGGCGGCGGGGTGCGAGGTAGCGGGCTCAACAACGCGGGCAAGGATGAGCCGCTTCCGGCCGATTGGAGCGTCGCGCTCGCTTATCCGTCCGAGATCAAGGTGCCCGCGGGCCTGGCGGTTCGTGAAGTGCCCGACGCCTTTGCCTTCGCCATTGTCGATCACCGCGGCCTGACGCTTTACAGTTTCGCATCCGACCCGGGCAAGGATGCGGGCTTTGCCTCGCACTGGCGGCCGGCTCCCGCCCCGCAGATCTCGAAGGGCGTGGGTGACTTTGCCACGCTGGTACGCGGGGACGGCATCCGCCAATGGACCTATAAGGGTAAGGGGCTTTACACCTACGCGGGCGACCTCGTTCCGGGCGACGCCTATGGGTGGAACGCCGATAAGAATTTCGCGGTCGCTGCGGTCGGTACTTTCAATGTCCCCGCGGGAATTTCGATTGGGAGTACGATGGCGCAAGGGCGCGTCCTGGCTACCGCGCAAGGGCAAACCCTCTATCGCCGCGAC
>CANJEU010000278.1 GCA_947473445.1 Fidelibacterota bacterium
GGATCGAGCTCCAGGTACAGTCCTTCGAGATTCTTTCCGACGCCGCGGTCCTGCCAATGCAGGTGGCCGGCGAGCAGGAATACTCGGAAGAGATGCGTCTTACTTATCGCTTCCTCGATCTGCGCCGCGAAAAGATGCGCGACAATATGCTGCTGCGCTCCAAGGTCATCGCCTCCATCCGCCGGCGCATGTGGGACGCGGGCTTTACCGAATTCCAAACCCCGATCCTGACGGCGTCCTCGCCCGAAGGCGCGCGCGACTTCCTCGTGCCGTCGCGCCTGCACCCGGGCAAGTTCTACGCACTGCCGCAGGCCCCGCAGCAGTTCAAACAGCTCCTGATGACCTCGGGCTTTGATCGCTACTTCCAAATCGCGCCCTGCTTCCGCGACGAAGACAGCCGCGCCGACCGTTCGCCCGGCGAGTTTTATCAGCTCGACTTCGAGATGGCCTTCGTCACGCAGGACGATGTGTTCAACACCATCGCGCCGGTCCTCGCCGGCGTGTTCGAAGAGTTCAGCAAGGGCCGGCCGGTGACCAAGCCGCCGTTCCCGCGGATCACCTTCGATGATGCGATGCTCAAGTACGGCAGTGATAAACCCGACCTGCGCAACCCGCTTCTCATTACCGATGTCACCGAAGCCTTCCGGGGCTCAAACTTCGGCCTGTTTGCCAAGAACATCGACAAAGGCGGCATCGTACGGGCTATTCCGGGTCCGAAGTCGGCCGATCAACCGCGCAGCTGGTTTGACAAGCTCAATGATTGGGCACGCGAAAACGGCGCCGGCGGTCTTGGCTATATTCAATACAAGAGCGACGGCCCCGCCGGTCCCATCGCCAAGAACCTTGGCCCTGAGCGCGTTGCGGCGATCAAGGAACAGCTTGGTCTCAATGATGGCGACAGCGCGTTCTTCGTCTGCGATCAGCCGGCGGTCGCCGCGAAATTCGCCGGTCATGTGCGCACCAAAATTTGTAACGAACTCGGCTTGCTCGAGGCAGATCAGTACAAATTCTGCTGGATCGTCGACTTCCCGATGTTCGAACGCAACGACGACACCGGCCAGATCGAGTTCAGCCATAACCCGTTCTCGATGCCCCAGGGCGAGATGGAAGCCCTGATGACGATGGACCCCTTGAATATCAAGGCGTTCCAATACGACATCGTCTGCAATGGTATCGAACTGTCCTCGGGCGCGATCCGTAACCACCGCCCGGACATCATGTACAAGGCGTTCGAGATCGCCGGATATTCGAAGGAAGACGTCGAAGCACGCTTCGGCGGCATGCTCAACGCCTTCAAGTTCGGCGCGCCGCCGCACGGCGGCTCGGCGCCGGGCATCGACCGCATCGTCATGTTGCTGGCCGACGAGCCGAACATCCGCGAAGTCATTCTCTTCCCGATGACCGGCCGCGCCGAAGACTTGCTCATGCAGGCGCCCAACACCGTCGCCATCAAGCAGCTTCGTGAGCTCCACATCAAACTCGATCTTCCGAAAGATGTGGCCAAGGGCGAGAACAAACTCGCGGTGGAAACGAAGTAAACACGCCTCTGTGCCATCCCGGCGAAAGCCGGGATCCATGGATCAACGTATGCACTGCGGAGTGGATTCCGGGTTTCGCCGGATGACGGTCGAGCGGCCTACCGAGCCTTCAGGTTCAGTCGCGCGCGGCGTTCCTGCTTGATCTTGTACATAGCCGCGTCGGCGGCCTCGAGCAGCTCTTTCACTTCCGCCTTGGCGGCATACATATGCACGCCGCAGCTTGCCTTGATGGGGATCTGATTATTATCCCATGCGGCATAGGCATTATTGAGCTTAACGTCGAGATCCTCGGCGCGGCGCACGCCGTTGCGCTTATTCGAGCGCGGCAGGAGGATCGCGAATTCATCCCCGCCCAGGCGGCCGATGTAATCGGTATCGCGGATATGGCCGCGCAGCAGTGTGGCGACCGTGAGCAGCACTTCATCTCCGGCCGCATGGCCGTAGGTGTCGTTCACCGGCTTGAATTCGTCCAGGTCGACGAAGATCAGCACGCCTCCCACGCCGTGTCGCTTGGCGACCGACAACTCGTGGGTGAGGGCTTCTTCGAAGCCGCGACGGTTTAGCACGCGGGTCAAGGCGTCGGTGGTGGCCAGATTTTCCAGCTCGCCGATGCGGCGCTCCTGCGCGCGCAGGTGATTGCTGATTTCCTCGACCAGGGAATGAGCCATGCGGGCGATCTCAAGGATCGCGCTGGCGCCTTCAGACGCACGCGCCGGTGAGGCCTGTTCGGTAATGCGAACAAGTTGCGTCAGCTTCGTGACAATCGCCGAAGAAGATGGATCAGAACTCACCGCGCCTGCGCGCTTAAGTTCTGGCACCCCGGCCATCCGTACTCTCCCAAATCCCCAATCGCAGGCATTCTCGGAATCGCCGACCGCTCAGTCAACAAAACTAAGTTGGTCTTAAGGGCGAACCTTCAACCGGCGATGACGAATCCGATAGGATTGGGATAAACTGCAACTAACTGCTTGTTTTCGGGCCTGCGAGGCGGATTTAACATTATAACAATTGAATAAGGCCTTCCGGCCCCGTTTCGACCATTGCGGTGGGGGCGGGAAAAACGGTTTTGACTCAATATTAATCCCTGCGAATCGTGTGCGGACGGTCCTTAGCGACGGCTCCGTATTCGCCTAACCGGCGCCACATCTGGCGCTATGATGCAGACTCATTACGTAAGGGGTTTGGTGTGAAGTTATTTCGTCTTGTTTGCGCGGCGGTCTGCGCCGCGGTGATTTTGAGCGCGACGGTCTATGGCGATCAGGGTGCAGCCATAGCGGCTGCGCCTGTTCCAAAGGCGAAAGCCTCGCTCACGCCACACAAGGCCACCTACGTGCTGCACTTGCTCCGCACCCGCTCGGGCGAGGGGGTGCGCGTTGCGCGCGGCAGCATGACTTACATCCTCTCTGACCGTTGTGATGGCTACACCATCGAAAGCAACGTCTCGATGAACCTGTCTTTCGCCGACGGTAACGCGCAGAAGATCGATCAACGCTATGCCGCTTGGGAAGCCAAGGACGGCAGCTTCTCAAGCTTCACAATGCAAACCCTCGAAAACGGTTCTCCGGGCAAAAGTTATCGCGGCAGCATTACCCTCGAGCGCGATGGTTCGGGCACCGCAACCTTCGAAGGCGAGAAGACCGAGGTCTTCAAACTCGCGCCCGGAACCATGCTCTCGACAGCCCATACCGTCGCCCTGCTCGGACAAGCGGCCGCCGGCAAGAATTTCTTCAGTGGCCATGTCATCGACGGTTCGTTCGATCAAGGCCCCTTTGTCGTTACCGCCACGATCGCCGACGCACGCGACGGACGCGCGATGCTCAAGAAAGAAGGTGCGGCGATCAGCGCCGGCCGCTACTGGCCGATGAGTCTTGCGTACTTCCCCGCGTCTTCGACGGGGTACCTCCCCGAATACGAACTCGGTATGGATCTGCTGCCCACGGGCATTAGCCGCGCCATGACGCAGGACTTCGGGAACTTCAGTATCGGCTTTACGCTCACCGACATCGAACCCTTGAAGCCTGAGTGCTAAAACTCGGGGACTAGGGCCAGAGCCACGCCGCGCCGCGCACACCACTCGAATCTCCGTGCGTGGGCGGAAGCAACCGTGTTGCCACAGTGTCCGAAAACACATGCCGCCAAGCTCGCGGCACGTCGTCGTAAAGCCTGCTGATACGTGAGAGCCCGCCGCCCAGCACGATCACATGCGGATCGAGGATATTAATGACGTGGGCAAGGCCGCGCGCCAGGCGTTCGACGTAACGGTCCATCGCCGCGCGCGCCGCGGGCTCGTCCGACGCGGCGATCCGCTCGGCGGTCCAGTCCGCGCCATGATCGCGCGTCAGCCCCGGTCCGGACAGA
>CANJEU010000279.1 GCA_947473445.1 Fidelibacterota bacterium
CTGCTGATCGGCGGCGCCACGACATCTAAAGTGCATACCGCGGTGAAGATCGCACCGGGCTATAAAAACGCCGTCGTTTATGTGGCAGACGCCTCGCGGGCCGTGGGCGTTGCGGGCAGCCTGATGTCCGAACAACTGCGCGATAATTTCACAGCGGACGTCAAAGCCGACTACGAGCGGATGCGCGAAGCTCATGCGCGCCAGCAGCAAAGCAAGAAGCGTCAGTCCATCGCCGCCGCGCGCGCGAATAAAGTGAAGATCGCCTGGGAGGGCGCCACGCCCGAACGGCCGCGGACGCTGGGGATCCAGACATTCGACGATTACGATCTGGCCGAGCTGACGCGCACCATCGACTGGACGCCGTTCTTCCAGACGTGGGAGCTGGCGGGGAAATATCCAAACATCCTTGAGGACGCGACTGTGGGAAAGGCCGCGCGCGGTCTTTTCAATGACGCGCAGGCGATGCTGCAGCGTCTGGTGGGTGAGAAGTGGCTGACCGCCCGCGCCGTGATCGGCTTCTGGCCGGCCAATGCCGTCGGCGATGATATCGAGATCTATACCGACGATACCCGCACGACCGTGCTGATGACCGTGCACAGCCTGCGCCAGCAGATGGTGCGCGAAGGCAACAGCAACGACCGCGCCAATATGGCGCTCGCGGACTTCATCGCGCCCAAGGACTCCGGCGTGAAAGATTATATCGGCGCCTTCGCCGTCACCGCCGGCATCGGCACCGACGAGAAGGTGCGCGAATTCGAACGCGACCAGGACGACTATAATGCGATCCTGTTCAAGGCTCTTGCCGACCGCTTGGCCGAGGCCTTCGCCGAGCGCATGCACCAGCGCGTCCGCAAGGAGTTCTGGGGTTACGATCCGGCCGAGACGTTGAGCAACGATCAACTGATCGCGGAACAGTACCGCGGCATTCGTCCCGCGCCGGGCTATCCCGCCTGCCCCGACCATACGGAAAAGGCGCTGCTGTGGCAGTTGCTGGACGCCGAGAAAAACGCAGGGATCACGCTGACGGAAAGCTTCGCCATGTGGCCGACAGCGGCAGTGAGCGGATTCTATTTCGCCCACCCCAAGGCGGCCTACTTCGGGCTCGGCAAGATCGAACGGGATCAGGTCGAGGACTATGCCATGCGCAAGGGCATGGACCTCGAGACCATGGAGCGCTGGCTGGCGCCGAACCTCAATTATGATCCGGGGCCGGCGCGGTAGACGGAGAGGTTCCGCGCGTCAGTGCCAGAAGAATAGGAGGCCGCCGCCCGCGGCCGCGCCGGCGCCGATGATGGCGCCAAGCATAATGAGCGCAAAACGCCCCCAGGGTCCTGCGACCGCCTTCGCCCGGTAGGCTTCGACAGCCATTTTCAGCAAGAAGCCGGCGGCCGCGCCCATGACGATCCCGGCCGCGACGATCGGCCAGCCGACGAATTCGGTCCAGACAGAAAAGAGTGCGACGGCGATGCCGAGCAGGACGCCGGCACTGAGGCCGATCATAAGGAACGGAAGATTGCCGCGCGCGATGGTGGCAAAACGGATGAGGCGCCAGCGGCGCAAGGCGCTTTGCACGGAAGCGGACTCTGCCGTCGGCCAAAGCACATGCGGCACATCCCCCTTCAGCGCGTCGGCGGCAACGCCGCGGGATTCAAACCGGTCGAGGAACACCGCCGCAACGACGGTGTAGTGACTTTGCGGCGGAATGCGCAGGAGGCAGACGAGCGCGTCGGTCATATCGTCTTCGGCGATGAAGACATCACGCGTCGCGCCTTGACTGGTATCGCGCGCGCGGGACATCCACCATCGCCCAGCGGCGGGATCGGAATCGTCCCATGACAAAACGGGGGTCGTGGACAACGTTGCTCCGTGCAGCGCGTGATCAGTAAACGCCTACATAGACGGAGCGTCCGGCCCTGGAAAGGTTTTACTTTTGGATGGCCGGCAAGGTGAAATGGAAGGCCGTGCCGCGGCCGGGCGCGGAATCGACGGAGATCTCGCCGCCGTGGCGGCTCACGATATCACGACAGAGATAGAGCCCGATTCCGGCCCCCTTCTCACCGTACGTTCCGGTCTGTGAGGTTGCGGTATGAAGCGCGAAAAGCTCGGCCTTGGCGGCGGACGACATGCCAATCCCATCGTCACGCACTGTGACGCACACAAAGCGCCCGCAGGCGGTCGGAGCGGCCGAGGTGCGCACCGCGCCGCCGGCCTCGGAGAACTTAATGCCGTTCGAAACGAGATTGCGCAGCACGATGCAGATGAGATCGGCATCGCCCATGACGGTGACGCCGGCAACATCGTGGGTGACCGACACGCCTTTGACCTCGGCCATGCGGGCGAGAGGCTCGGTGCCGCGCGCCGCGATGACCGCAAGGTCCACGGCCGTGAACTTCAGTCCAGCATCGCGGATCTGGATCGCGGCCCAGGCGAGCAGATTATCGAGGAGCGTGTGGACATCGCCGGCCGCGTCTCTGACGATTTGTGCATATTCGCCGATCTTTTCAGCGGGAAGGTCCTTGGCGCTGGAGGCGAGCAGATCGGCAAATCCTATGACGCTGTTGAAGGGGCTGCGCAGATCGTGAGCGATGATGGAGAAAAGCGTGTCCTTCTGCCGGTTTGATTCCTGCAGCTCGGCCGTGCGGCGCTTGAGTTCCTCCTCGGCCCGGGCGAGTTCATTCTCGCGGCGCTTGGCTTCGCTGATGTCCTGCACCGTGCCGATGAACCGCCGCAGTTTGCCCTGATCGTCGACGATAGGCTGGCCGATCTCGCGAATAAATTTGCGGGCGCCGTCGGCGCTTTCGAGCTGATACTCGATTTCATAGGCGCACGGCGCGGCGAGCGCCGCGGCGACCGCGGCGAGATAGCGCGAGCGGTCGGCGAGCACGATGGTGGTGGCGAGCTGTGCCGGGTGGGCATAGCCTCCCATATCGTCCGGTGAAAGATCATGGATGCGCGCAAGTTCCTCGGAGCAGAACGTGAGGCGGCTTTCATCCTGCGACCAGATCCAATGACCGAGATGGGCAAGATGCGCCGCGAGGCCCAGCATCTCATTCTGGTCGTGAATGGCGCGGATCGCGGCGAAAGCATCGGTGACATCGGCGAGGACGCCATAGAGTCCGACGACGGCGCCGCTTGCGTCGTATTCAGGTTGCCCCTTGCAGATGACCGTGCGGGTACCGTCAGGCCGTTGAATGCGGTAGTCGATCTCGAAAGATTCGCGGCCCGTGACGGCGCGGTCGAGAATTTCCTACGCGTGCTTACGATCCTGCGGATGACATAGGTCGAACGCGGCCGCGAATGTCAGCGGAAAGGTCTGCGGATCGACACCGTAGATTTCGAACAGTTGGTCGGACCAGGTGAGCTTGTCGGTGCTGAGCGACCATTGCCAGTGCCCCATATGCCCGACGCTCTCGGCAAGCATGAGCAGGCGCGCCTCGTCGCCGCGAGCAGCGCCATCGGACTGGTTCCACCGGGACGGGGCGGATGACGGCGTGACATGCGTGGGGCGGGCTTGAATCCGGGCCATCTCAGAATGATTATGGTTTGTAGTCAAAATCAATAATACGGGGCTCTGGCGCGCTGATAAAGGGCAATTAGGCCCTGAATAGGACCAATTCAGCCGGCGGAGGGGTCTGAGGCGGCCAGGGCGCCTGTGGATATCCGGCGTGAACCGCCGCAAGGCGTGGCGGTTCCGAACATAGGGGAAAAAATACGTGCGAACATGGACTTGCGCGCGCTTGCGCGGGCCGAGAACACCTGTTAAAACCCCGCCTCCTTTGACGAACGGCGTTCGCGCCGCAGCGTCATCGCCCATGCGGGGGCGTAGTTCAGTTGGTTAGAACGTCGGCCTGTCACGCCGAAGGTCGCGGGTTCGAGTCCCGTCGCTCCCGCCAC
>CANJEU010000280.1 GCA_947473445.1 Fidelibacterota bacterium
GAGGTCGCGAGCACACCGGTCAATGGGTTGCGTCCACTCGCCCGGGACATCTTGCCTCACGAGCCGCACGGAAGAGTACCAAACACTGTCCGGCCGCTCGTGCAACCAGTACCAAATCTGTCCCCGGCCTTTCGCCAGAAGCACCCACGTGGGTATTCCTATCGCCCCAGCGGTATGTACGAGAGTGTTGCTCGTTGAAATGACGAGATCCATCGTCGCGACTTGCGCCGCGTAGGCATCCATGTCCTTAAGCGGATCAATGGTCTCATCGTTAACGATATCAATGCCGACTTCATCTCGGATGCGCGCCAGGGCCGCCCGTTGATCTCCGTACTGGAGATTGACGAAAGTCACGCCGGGAACTTCCAGGATCGGGCGCCATGATTCCAGCCGGCTGGCCTTCAGCCACCCCATCTCCTGATTGATCGGGCTCGCCCACGAGATTCCAACAATCAGGTTCCCCGGCCGTATTGCGTCATATTTCTTGCGTAAGCTTGCGCTAACTCGTACGTCGGGAACGAGAAGGCAGGGGCGGACCGGGAAAACGCTGGACGACCGGCGCAGCGACAGCCCGAGGTCCCAAGCTGCGATTTGGAAATCGAAATCTGTAGCGGCGACGCTTTCTGGGAAGGGCACTCGCAGGGCGTCAACCTGGGCGCCAGGAAACGACCGGCGAAACAACGGTACAAGACGCGGAGAACAAAGGACGACGGTTTTTCGCGCGGCCGAGATGGCGTCTGGCAGCATTGTCGCAGCAAGAATTTCATCGCCAATGCCGTGTTCGGTCCAGATCAATATCTTCTTGCCCTGCAGCGGTTCACCCGACCAAGGCTTGATATGTGGGAAGACGTCGTAGGTGACCTGAGGACGTGCGCGCTTCAAGCGCCATGAAAAGTCGCGCCAGCCCTCTTCCCACCGCTCGAGGGAGAGCCGAATAAGTGAGCGATTGTAGTATGCATCGGCATTTTCCAGGCCGCGCGCGATGACAGTATCCATCATCTCGAGAGCGCGCGCCGGCTCACCGCTGTCGCTCAAGGTAGAGGCATAGTTGATCGTGATGCCGTCAACGGTAACGGTTTTCTCAGTCGGTACATGTTCGAGAGCAAGGCGATAGTGATCGAGTGCCTCGGCATAGCGACCGAGATGGTGCAGGGCTTTGCCAACGTTGGAATGGAGAATGTGCGACTGCGGAGAGTGCGCCAGCCCCGCCTTATAGGCCAAGATCGCTTCGTCGAAGCGGTGAAGATCGGCGAGCGTTAAACCCTTCATATTATACGCCGGCCAATATCCGCCATCGGCGGCAATGGCTTTGTCGCAGGCTGCGAACACACCATCGGCATCCAACGCCGTGCGCCGTAGGTCTGCGATGGTCAGGTACGCTTCGGCGGCAAGCACAGGATCGCGAGCCATATATTCGCTCACGGCCTCGGCGTCTTTGGGCCGTTTCATCGTTGCGAATGCGGAAATCATCGTGCGGCAATAGGCTGCCGTAGCCTCGGACCCAAGTGCCGCGGCTTCGAGAACGGCAAGACCGGCGTCACGAATGACATCGAGCCAATCTCCCGGCGCCTGTTGCATGAGAAGCCGCAGGGAAGGATACCAAGGCGTGCGCCCGGTCTCCGCCAGCCAGTACCAGCGCCGGCCATGATCGATTGAAAACGGCAGCATACAAACGGTAGAAATGCCGAGCGCGCCCGCGACGTGTGCGGCGGTATTGCTTGATGAGACAACGAGATCCATTGCTGCGACCTGGGCCGCGTATCCGTCCATATCCTTTAACGGATCAACGGCGGAGTCTTGAATGATCGGTACGCCAAAGCCGCGCGACGCTTCGCTCAGCTCCAGTGCGCAGTCACCGTATTGCAGGTTGACGAAGGTAACTCCCGGCACGTTCAGGATGGGGCCCCAATTGAGGATGTTGAGAGATTTGTCGGCGGCGTTGTTGGTGTTGAAGCTGCGCCACGCGATGCCCACAAGCAGCCGGTCTTTGGTATCGCCCAGATAACGTTCGCGCAATTTAGCGCGCGATTGGGGATCGGCCTTGAGGTGGCCTGCGGCGACGGGGAACGACTCCCGCGACGTGCGGAGCCACTCTCCAAGACTTGCCGCCGCGGATTGGTATTCGATACTCGCGATTTCCGCAGGCGTGAGGTCGCGATCGAAAATTTCGGCCGCTGGGAACGAACGCCGCATCACAGGGGCAAGCCGCGGCGAGCTCTGAATGACAACGCGCTTGGCGGTCGCAAGGATATCCGCGTACATGTTGGCGTACATGACCTCGTCGCCTGGGCCCTGTTCATGCCAAATCAAGATACTGCGGCCGGTGAGGTCTTCGCCTTGCCAGACTGGCGTCACATAGGATTTCTGTGGAATGCGGTTTTCGATCGAACGGAACCGGTGCCGATACGCATGCCAGCCGGACTTAAGCTGGCCCAGGGCAAAGTAAGCTTCCGATGCGATGAGCAGCAGCGTGGGATGGTCCGGCGCAATCTGCAGGCCAGTCTCCGCTACGCGGAGCATCGGTTGCGCATCATTCGTCAAGCGCAAGGCACGCGCATAAGCGACAAATCCCTCAATGTCGCGTGGATTGGATTCATGCGCGGCGCGAAAAGCGCTGATCGCCTCGTCGTAACGTTCCTGAGCGCGGAGCAGCCGGCCAAGGTTTGTGTACGTCGTGGCATCCTGCCTGTAGACGACCGCCTGCCGGGCATGATGCTCTGCTTGCTCAAGGTTCCCCATCCGTGCCGCAATCTGCGCGGCATTGGAGTGCGCATCGGGGAAATCCTTGCGAACGTGCACGGCCTTGGCAATCGAGGTTAAGGCATCCTGCGGATGACCCTGCTGATCGAGAATAAGGCCCAGGAGGTGCAAGGCATCGGGGTCGCGCGGATTCTTCTTCAGAATCTTTTGATAGATTGCCTTCGCTTCATCGAATCTGCCGGCACGATGTAACGCGGCCGCTTTATGAATAGGAGCTTGCGCGGGCGGATGATTGGGAGCGTGGGATCGGGCCATCAAGCGGACTCAAAAGGCTGGGGACTGAATTCTAAGCCGTGCGCGGGCATCGGACGAATCGCGAGCCAAGTCATCCGCGATCGCTGCAATTGCAGGCGGCCAACCCCGTACGGGATGCTGCCGAAAGAGACGCACGCCTGGATACCAAGGGCTATCATTCCTCTCAAGAAACCAATACCAGATCCGGCCGTGGTTCGAGGGGATCAGCACGCTCACGGGCCTGCCTAAAGCTCCGCCCATGTGCGCAGTTGTATTGCTCACGGAAACCACACGGTCCATTGCAGCCACCTGAGCGGCAAAATCGTCCAAACTGTTCAAGGGATTGATTTCTACGTCCACAATGACATCAATGCCAAGCTCTCGCTTTACCTCAGCCACCTCCATCGCCACATCACCGTATTGCAGACTTACGAACGTCACGCCCGGACACATGAGGATGGGGGCCCATTCACGCAAGGGCACGGATTTGGCGTCATCGAGAAGTGAGTTTTTACTCCGCCACGAGAGTCCGACGAGCAAATTGTCTCCGGCGACGACTTTGTAGCGGCGCCGAAGGTCGGCCGTCCGATCGGCCTGGGCCAAAAGAGGCGTGGCGCCGCGAAAAGCGCTGGAGGAAGGACGCAGGACTGCGCCAAGTTCGGCGACGGAAGCCTGCAGTTCTATCCCGTCGAGGATTGCCCGATCGCGCGGTGTTTGTCCCGCCGCGATGACGTCCACAGATGGAAACGTACGCGCGAAGAGCGGTGCCATGCGCGGCGAACATAAGAGGACGACGCGGGCGCCGGCGGCAAGCAGATCCGGGATCATCGTACTAACAAGAATCTCCTCCCCAGGTCCCAGCTCGGTCCAGACCAGGATTTTGCGGCCTAC
>CANJEU010000281.1 GCA_947473445.1 Fidelibacterota bacterium
AACCTCCTACGCGTGATGGAACAGGTCGAGGCCTATGCCAAACGGGCCAGTAAGCGGCGCTAATATTTCCGGGCGGGGGTTACCGCCTCTCGACGACAGCCGCACGCGTTCCAATCCGCTGACGGCCGCGCAACATTTGACGGTCATAGGAACGCGGCTGTTCTTTGGCGCGCTGTGCGGGACGATCCGCCTGCTGCGCGGGGCGATCCCAAAGGACTGGCGCACGATCCGCTACGGACTGCACCGGCAAGAGATCCTCGACTACCACGCGCCGTTCCCCGGCACGCCGCCGCGCCAGGCCGTGGTCTTCATCCACGGCGGCGGCTGGCTGATGGGGACCAAGGATTTCTACGGGCACGATCTGGTGTTCTTGCCCGAGGCCGGTTATCCGGTCTTCAACATCGAATATCCCAAAGCGCCCGAACATCCGCACCCGCAGCCGCTGCGGTCGCTGCTCGCCGCGCTCGTGTTCATCAAACGCTCGTTCGAGGGTGTCGAACATATCCACCTGATGGGCGATTCCGCGGGCGGGAATATGGCGGTTATGGCGGCCCTGCTGCTGTCGGATATCACGCTGCTCAAACAGGTCGATCCGTGGTGCGATCCAAAGAAGTTGCCGAAGGTGATGAGCGTAACGTCGATCTACGGCGTGCTCGACCGCGCGACCATGATGCGGCCGAACGTGCCGGGCGGTTCGAACCTTCTGGCCATTTACGCCGGACCCGGCGCCCTGTCGGAAACCGTGGGGCCTGAGCTTTCCATCACACCCATGGACCTCGCCTTCGAGCGTCATCCGCCGTGCATGCTGGCCTGCGGGGCTGACGATCCGATCCTTCCTTCGAGCCAGGTTTACGCCGAGCGTCTACAGAGGGAGGGGCACCCTGTGTCGTTAAAGACGTATGCGAACGCCTTTCATGGCTTTTTCAATTTTCCCGACGGCGAGCCAAAGCGCGCACTGCGGCGGGACATCCTCGCCTTCCTCAGCGAGCATGTTCTTGCGGCGGGCGCCCGATAGCCGTGAGACTCAGCGCTCGGTGAGCGCGCCGTAAAGCTCGGGACGGCGGTCGCGGAAGAAGCCGAAGGCGGCACGGGCGCGGCGTACCTCGTCGAGATCTATGACCGCGGTGATCACACCTTCTTCGGTGCGATTGAGTTCGGCAACCTTCTCGCCGCGGTGATTGGCTATGAAAGACGAACCGTAGAAGATCTGGCCCGCTTCGTTGCCGACCCGGTTGGCCGCAATTACCGGCACGACGTTCGACACCGCGTGGCCGATCATGGCCCGCTGCCACAGGTCCTTGGTGTCGAGTTCGGCATTGTCGGGCTCCGAACCGATGGCGGTGGGATAAAACAGCACTTCGGCGCCCTTGAGCATCATCGCGCGCGCGGCTTCGGGGAACCACTGATCCCAGCAGATGCCGACGCCCATAGCGCCGAACTTCGTCTTCCACGCCTTGAAGCCGGTGTTGCCGGGACGGAAATAGAACTTTTCCTCGTAACCCGGACCATCGGGGATATGGCTTTTGCGATAGGTGCCCATGAGGGCGCCATCGGCATCGACCATGACGAGGCTGTTGTAGAAATGATGATCCTCGCGCTCGAAGATCGAGGTCGGGATCACGACGCCGAGCTTCTTGGCCAGCGCGGCCATATGCGTGACCGCCGGATGAATATCGGCGGGGAAGGCCGCGTCGAAATGATGTTCTTTTTCTTCGCGGCAGAAATAGTGCCCCTGGAACAATTCAGGCGGCAGAATCACCTGCGCGCCCTGCTTGGCCGCTTCGGTCACAAAGCCTTCGATGCGCGCGATATTCTCATCCATGTCGGTGGAGAAAGCGCACTGGATCGCCGCGACGGTCACTTTGGCCATGGCAGATTCCTTTAGGCGGGCTGCTGCTGCGTGATGCAGTGGAAGGAGCCGCCACCGCTTATAACATGATTTGCCGGAAGCCCGACCGTACGCCGGCCGGGAAACAGCTTGGCGATCGCCGCGACCGCCGCGTCATCGGACTTCGCGCCGTACAGCGGCACGACGACGGCGGTGTTGCCGATATAGAAGTTCATCGAACTCACGGGCATCGCCTCGCCGTCTTCATTCTCGATCAAACCCGGAGACGGCACCGTCATGACTTCGAGCTTCTTGCCGTGCACGTCACGCGCCGCTTTGAGGTCGGCGATGATGGCGTTCAGCGCGTCCTTGTTGGGATCGTCCGTTCCGAACGGCTCCATGCACACCACTACGCCCGGCGCGACAAAGCGGGCGATATTGTCGATGTGACCATCGGTATGGTCGTTGGCAAGGCCATCGCCGAGCCAGATCAGCTTTTCGATGCCAAGACCGGACTTGAGGCGCATTTCGATATCGGCCTGCGAGAGCGCCGGGTTGCGGTTCTCGTTGAGCAGGCATTGGCGCGTGGTCAGCGCCGTGCCCTGCCCGTCCACATCGATCGAGCCGCCTTCGAGGACCCAGTCATTAAAGATCGCCGGCACGCGCGAGCGTTCGGCCACGAAGGCGGCGACCTGGTCGTCACCCTCGAGCACGTATTTGCCGCCCCAGCCGTTGAACTTGAAGCAGGCCGCTGCGAGCTTGCCGCCGGTCTTGACGAAGATGGGCGCGATGTCGCGGAACCATATGTCCCCGAACATGCCATCAATGATCTCGGCATTTGCGCCGGCGAGCGCCACCCGTGCCGAAGTCACGGCTTCGGCACCGTTGGCAACAATCTTCAAAGGCTCGCCGCGCCCGTCGTCGGCGATCGCCTTGAACAAGGCGGCGACTTCGGCGCGTGCGGGCTCAAGATTTTCGAGCCAAAGATCGGCGGCGCTGGGCCATGCGGACCAGACGGCGCTGTGACGGTCCCATTCGGCGGGCTGGCGGAGCGGAATGTTGTTCATGGGTTGCTCACATACTGGCTGGAAGTCGCCCGCGCAATGCCGGACATTGTGAATTATGTCCTCAGGTAATCTCACCGCCGACCGCCGGTTTGCCATGGCCCAGACCTTACGCGCGGAAGGCGATTTCGCGGCGGCCGCCGATGTGATCTCGCAGGCCCTGGAGCTTGCGCCGACCTGGGCCGAGGGCCGCTTCGCGTTCGCCGAATCCCTTGCCGACGCGAGTCAACAGGAGGCGGCCGTAGCGGCCTATCAGGCCTATCTTGCGCTTGATCCGGCCGATTCCATGGGTGCGGCGGCGCGGCTGACGCTTCTTGGCGCGAACCCTGTTCCGGCCGAACTGCCGGCCGCCTATATCGCGCGACTCTTTGACGAATACGCCCCGCGATTCGATAGCGCCCTCACCGAGCGTCTCGCGTATCGGGGGCCGGAAATCCTGAAAGAGGCCATCAGCCGTGTGAGGCCCGGCAGGTTTTCCCGCGTGTTCGACTTGGGCTGCGGCACCGGCCTTTCGGGCGCCGCGGTTCGGGATGCGGCCGACTGGCTCGGCGGGGTCGATCTTTCCGCCGCTATGGTGCGCCAGGCCGTCGGCAAGGGCCTCTACGATCATCTGGAGGCCGGCGACATGGCAGCCGCGCTCAGGGCTTTGCACACACCATGCGATTTAATCATCGCCGCCGACGTGCTGGTTTATATCGGCGAGCTCGCCCCGCTCTTTACTGTGGTGCGCCGTCAATTGACGCCGAGCGGCCTCTTTGCCTTCACCGTCCAGCGCGCGGACAAGGGCGACTATACGCTTGGCCGCGAACAGCGTTACAGCCACAGCCGTGCTTATATCGCGCGTTGCGCGGAAGGCGCGGGCTTCAAGGTCGCATTGCTGGAGGACGTGGTGACGCGCCAGGAAGCCGGCAAGAGCGTGCCGGGGATGGCAATTGTCCTGACCTGGCGCGCGGGATAAGGCGTGCCGTCGTTGTGGACAAACAGG
>CANJEU010000282.1 GCA_947473445.1 Fidelibacterota bacterium
ACCCCCCCCCCCCTCCCCCATGTGCGAACGCCGAGGCCCCTCACTTGCACCCCAGCACCACGCCCACAATGTTCTTGCCGATGTCGTGCACGTCACCCTTCACCGTGGCCATCAGGATTTTCCCGTTGGTCTGGCGTTCGCTCGCAAAACCCGCGGCGGCGCGCCGGGCCTTTTCGGCTTCGATATAGGGGATGAGATAGGCCACCGCCTTTTTCATCACGCGCGCGCTCTTTACCACCTGCGGCAGGAACATTTTCCCCGCGCCGAACAGGTCGCCGACGATGTTCATGCCGTCCATGAGCGGCCCTTCGATCACGTCCAGCGGTCGCCCGCCCTTCGCTTCGGCCGCCGCGCGCGCTTGCTCGGTGTCTTCATCGATATAGTCGGTGATGCCGTTGACCAAAGCGTGGGCGAGCCGCTTGTTCACGTCCGCTTCGCGCCATGTCAGGTCGGCGACGCGCTGCACGCCCCCGCCCGCCTTATACTTTTCCGCGATCTCAAGCAGGCGGTCGGTGGCGTCCGCGCGCCGGTTGAGGATGACATCCTCGCAGCGCTCTTTCAGCTCGGCCGGAATGTCCTCGTACACCGCAAGCTGACCGGCATTGACAATGCCCATGTCCATGCCCGCTTTGATCGCGTGATACAGGAACACCGAATGAATCGCCTCGCGAACGGCTTCATTGCCGCGGAACGAGAACGACACATTCGAGACGCCGCCCGAGATGTGACAATGAGGCAGGGTCGCCTTGATGCGCCGCGTCGCTTCGATGAAGTCGATGGCGTAATTATTATGCTCATCGATCCCCGTCGCGACGGCGAAAATATTGGGATCGAAGATGATGTCTTCGGGCGGAAAACCGACTTTTTCAGTCAGGATTTTATAAGACCGCGTGCAAATCTCGACCTTGCGGTCTTGTGTATCGGCCTGGCCCTTTTCATCGAACGCCATCACCACGACGGCCGCGCCATAGCGGCGCACCTTCTTCGCCTGAGTGACGAACGCCTCTTCGCCTTCCTTCAGGCTGATCGAGTTGACGATCGGCTTGCCCTGCACGCACTTCAGCCCGGCCTCGATCACGCTCCATTTGGAACTATCGATCATGACGGGTACGCGGCTGATATCCGGTTCGGCGGCAATGAGGTTCAGGAACTTCACCATCGCGCCTTCCGAATCCAACATGGCTTCGTCCATGTTGATGTCGATGATCTGCGCGCCGCTTTCGACCTGCTGACGCGCAACGTCCAGCGCGGCGTCGAAATCTCCGCCCAGGATCAGCTTCTTGAATTTGGCCGAGCCCGTAACGTTCGTACGCTCGCCAATATTGATGAACGTCGCCGTGCGCACGGGCGTGTTCTCTTCGCCAAGTTCACTCATGAGGCAACCTTGAAAGGCTCAAGGCCGGACAGGCGCATCGCCGGTTCAACCTCGGGCGGGGTGCGCGGAGCAATGCCTTCAACGGCTTTCGCGATGGCGGCGATATGGTCCGGCGTCGTGCCGCAGCAACCGCCGACGATATTGACAAGGCCGTCCTTCGCCCAGGCGCCGAGATGCTCGGCCGTCGTGTGCGGGTGTTCATCGTACTCACCAAACGCATTGGGCAGGCCTGCGTTCGGATACGCGCAGACATAGGTATCGGCCACGCGCGAAACCTCGGCGACGTAGGGGCGGAGAAGATCGGCGCCCAGCGCGCAGTTAAAGCCGATGGTCAGCGGCTGCGTGTGGCGCAGCGAGTTCCAGAAAGCCTCCGCCGTCTGGCCTGAAAGCAGGCGGCCCGATTGATCGGTGATGGTGCCCGAAATCATGATCGGCAGGCGTTCGCCGCGCTCTTCGAACAATTCGTCGATCGCGAACAGCGCGGCCTTGGCATTCAAGGTGTCGATAATGGTTTCCACGAGCAGAAGATCGGCCCCGCCGTCCATCAGGCCGCGCGCCTGTTCTCCGAAGGCGGCTTTCAGCTCGTCAAACGTGATGGCTCGAAAGCCCGGATCGTTCACGTCGGGCGAGATCGACGCGGTCTTATTGGTCGGGCCCAGCGCGCCGGCGACGAAGCGCAGTTTGTTGGGCGTCTTGGCGCTGGCCGCATCGGCGGCTTCACGCGCCAGCTTCGCGCCTGCGACATTCAACTCATAGGCCAAGTCTTCCATGCCGTAGTCGGCTTGGGCGATGCGCGTCGAGGAGAAGGTGTTGGTCTCGATGATGTCCGCGCCCGCGTCCAGATATTCGGCGTGAATCTCGCGCACGATGTCGGGCTGCGTCAGGCTCAGCATATCGTTGTTGCCTTTGACGTCGCGGTCGTAAGTGGCAAAGCGCGCGCCGCGATAATCGGCTTCTTCCAGCTTGCGGCGCTGGATCATCGTGCCCATTGCGCCATCAAGGACCAGGATGCGGGTGCGGAGCGCTTGCGTCAGCGCATCCAACCGGTCGGCGCGGGTGGGCATGGAGCAATCCTTGGCTTTCAGCCCTCGGGCCTGCGGGGCCCAATGCCCGGCGGTGTCTGGCGGCTGAAACAACGTGACTACTTAATGAAATCGCGGCGGCAACGCAAACATGCGACGTTGAAGGGGCTGGCCCTTCCGACTCGGATCACGCCCGAGTCCTGGGTTAGGGTGAAAAACTGCGTTTCTACGCCCTCAAAGGCCTTGACGAACGCAGTTTGGTTTCGACCTGCGCCCAAAATGATTCTCAATATGTAATAAAATCAAGAGCATAGGAGTCGGGGGTTACCTCTTTTTCCCTTCGCGCCCCTTGCATTGTTTTTGGTGATCCTTTAAGACTGACACTACGCAGAAGTGCGTGAAACCTATTGGTCGGCCAGAAAGGGCGATGAATGACTGAAGTGGTCACATCCTTCGCTGCATCCCAGCAGCTCAACCTGTTAGCCCGAGGGCAACAGGGTTTTGGTGATTCTGCGCCAGTCGCTCAGCCCGCGGCGCCGACCGCGGAGTCCAACGCGCTCCAGAGTGCGCTCGCGGCCTCCGACAAATCCGAAAACAAGTCCTTCGCCGGCGAACTTCCGCAGCGCGACCCCAGCACGAACGCAGGCGCGGGGGCCGGTACTGGCCCGTCGCGTCCGCGCATTGAGATTAAACAGTTCGATGTCGGCCTTTCGCCGTCCGTGGTGGTAGGCACGCAGGATGTTCTGCAGCGCTTCGATGCCAACGGCGATGGCCGCGTGGATACCATCGAGGCCGACAAGGCCACGCTCGTGCGCCAGAAAGTCTTCACCTTCGCCGGCCTAGCCGCCGCGCCTACCGCGCCTACCGCGGCTACGCCCGAGCAGGCCGGTATTCCGATCACCGTCGACAACGCGCCGCAGATCGCGCGCGAAACGGGCGAAGCCATCGCGGCTCTGAAGACGTTCGACGAGGCCGGTCTTCCTAAGAAGTACTCGGACTCGCTCATCCAGGATCCGGCCGCCAAGAAGTATTTCGCCGAAGCCGCCGCGCTCGAGGGCACGCCGTCGGGCGTCGCCGACGCGCCGAAAAAGTATTACGGCCAAGGCGCTGAAGTTATTGCCGGCCCCGCCACTAACGGCGCAACCGCGCCGGTGAAGTATTCCGATCGCGCGCCCGTGCGCGAACAGACCGTCAGCGAAGACGGTACAGGCGAAGTGAAATACTACGACCGGGTGCCGCAGTCTGAAGCCGGCGAGAACGACGGCAGCGCGACTGGCGGCGAAAAGTATTCCGATAAAGCGCAGGAAATCGCCGCGGCTTATGCCGTGGCCCAAGGTGATGTGCCGGCTGAAGTGCCGGTTGCCACGGTCACCGCCTAAATTCCCCCGCCTAAATTCCCCCAAGGGGTGCTGCAATAGCCCGGCGGACGCGCCGGGCTTTTTTTATGCCTGATAGGCGCGAAGGGCCTTAG
>CANJEU010000283.1 GCA_947473445.1 Fidelibacterota bacterium
CGTCTCCGAGCGCGAAGGCCTGACGCAAAAGGTCTCAAGCCTCGAAAACCAGATCCGCGAAATGGAGAGCAACCAACTGCTGCTCTATCATCGTTTCGCTGAGGCCACTGAAACCAAGATCGCTGACATCGAGAACTCGCTGAGCGTCACCGGTCTCGACGTTGATCTTCTGGTGAAACGTCAGAAGTCGGTTGCTGGGCAGGGCGGTCCGCTCGTGCCGCTCAGCGCGGTGCCGAGCGATTCCGGCCCGCTCAATGAATCGCTGAACCAGCTGAACGCCAACGTCGACCGCCTGCAGGATCTTCGCGGGCTGATGGTACGGCTTCCGCTCGATCAGCCGGTGCAGAAGTGGGAAATGAATTCCGGCTTCGGCGTCCGCAAGGACCCATTCACCGGCACATACGCCCAGCACCAGGGCCTCGATATGGGCGCCGAGATGCGCACTCCCATCGCGGCGACAGGCGAAGGCAAGATTACGCACGCTGATTTCGACGGCAATTACGGCCGTATGGTCGAAATCGATCACGGGAACGGGCTGATGACCCGCTACGGTCACATGTCGCGCATTCTCGTGAAAAAGGGTGATCTCGTGAAGCGCGGCACCATTATCGGTCAGCTCGGCTGCAGCGGACGCTGCTCCGGCCCGCACATCCACTACGAAGTTTTGAACAACGGACGCCCGGTAAACCCGCTTAAGTTTCTGAAAGCAGGGGCCAATGTTCTCAAGAACTAACTCAAATGGCGCGCAGCCTCAGGATATCCGCTCCGACGGCGCGGCTGTAAAAGCTGTCCCGTCCATCATCAGCGCCGATCTGACGATTGAAGGCAATCTCAACTCGAGCGGCGAAATCCAGGTGGACGGCGTGGTGCACGGCGATATCCGCTGCAAGGCGTTGATCGTCGGCGTTAAGGGCTCGGTCACCGGTGAGGTCGTTGCCCAGACCGTGCGTATGCACGGCGCTATTAAGGGCATGATCCGCGCGAAAAGCGTCTTCCTCGCCTCGACGGCCCGCATGGCAGGAGATGTGGAACACGAAAGCCTGGCCATCGAGCCGGGCGCGTATATTGAAGGACATTGCAAGCGGATCACGGAGACTGCGGTGGGCGGCACGATGGATGTGCACCGCCCGTCGCCGGCGCCGCGTGTCGCCAGCATCGGCAAAGCCGCGATCGCCGGCGCTTAGCTAATCAATTGTATCAAAAAATGCAGGGCGGGCCCGACGGGTCCGCCCTTTTTGATTCGCGTATCCGCAAAGGCGCTACTGTCGCCGACCGAGTTCGGCCTCAAGATTGCCGGAAATCTGACGGGTATTTCCGAGCATCGCCCGGTACACCATCACGTTCTCCATGATCCGTTGCACGTAGGTGCGCGTTTCGGAGAACGGAATTTGTTCGATCCAATCGACCGCATCGACCGATGGATCGCGCGGATCTCCGAACTGGCGCGACCATGCACGGGGGCGGCTTGGTCCAGCGTTATAAGCGGCGGCGGCCATGATGTACGAGCCGCCAAAGCTATCGACCAGAGAGTTCAGGTACGAAGAGCCAAGCCGGATATTGTACGTCCCATCGGTGGTGAGCCGCTTGCTATCGAATTTGACTTTGTTCGCGCGCGCGACAGCCGTGGCGGTGGGCGGCATCAATTGCATGAGGCCCCGCGCGCCGACCGGACTCTGGGCGGCAATGTCAAAGTTGCTTTCCTGGCGCGCGATGCTGAGGATCAGCGCCTTCTCGGGTAACGCGGGATAAGTGAAGTTTGGCACAGGATAGCCATGCTCGAGCAGAACGAATTTATCGCGGGCCGATTGTCGCGCGACGACCACACCGAGGTCGGGCCTGCCGTGACGGCTGGTGATTTCACCCACCATCTGCCGATCGGCCGCGAGGTCTGAGGAGTCCGCACGCGCGACGGCAAAGGCGCGTTGGTAGGCTTTCGCATCGACTTCGAGCACGAGACGCAGGGCCGTGGTGAGTTCGCGCGCATCGAAATTGGCGCGCTCTTCGGCAGTCGGCGCCGGATCTTGCGGAAGTTGGGGGGCCGCACCGCCCTTGATGCGCGAGAAGGCAAGTTGCCCGTAGAAGGTTGTCGGATAGGCCGCCGCGCGGGAATACCATTCGTTGGCGATGTCGGGCCTGCCAAGGGATTCAGCGGTGCGCCCGACCCAGTAGGCCCCCTTTGCGAGGCTGAGCGGCATTTGAACGGTGTCGTAGACTTTCTCAAAATGCGGCAGCGCTGCTTCACCGTCCTTAAGGAAACGAAGCGCGATCCAGCCCGCAAGCCATTCGGCCTCGGACACGCTGAGAGCATCGGTTGCGCCGTGATACCGGGCGATACGATAAGCTTCGGTGATGTTTCCCTTCGACAGGGCATCGCGCGCAAGGGCGTTGCGCTCGCGCCACCACAGATCGGGACGCGGCGATGAAAGCGGAAACTCGGGGATTAACGCGCGGGCGTCATCATCGGCGTCGCGCGAACGGCGCCAGCGGATGCGATCGAAGATCAAACCAGAGTCATTTTGGAGCGACGGCGGAACGCTGGCGATAAGACCTTCGATACCCTTGGCTTCGCCAATTAGAGCGATACGCGCACGCGCGACTTTGGCGTAGTCGGCATCGACGCGAGGCAGCAGGCGTTCGGCGGCCGTGGTCTGTTCCTGGTAAAGGATTGTGTCGACACGCGCGCGATGGTCTTCGGCCGTTAGGACCGACCCAAAATCGCGCAAAAATTCAGATTCTTCGGTCTTGTCGAACGTGCCGGTGCGCCATGCGTCGCGCGCCAAGGCTTCGGCCTCGGCGATTTTGCCTTGCAGGCGCAGGCTGCGCGCAAAGGCGGCTTTGCCGTCGGTTGAGACCGGCGGATAGGCGGCGAACCAGTCATTGAGGCTGGCAGTTGAGACGTTGTCGTCTATGGTGCTTTCGGCTTGGCGGCGGAGTTCCATCGACGAAGGCCAGTGTGGATGCGCCTTCAGGAATTCAGCGCGTTCGTAAAACCCAACATGCCGGCCGGGCTCGCGCAGATACGCCCATTCAATGATCTTTGAGACAAGCGGATGGGAGGCACGCGCCGCCATGGTGCGCGCGACCGACCACTGGCGTTTCCCCGCGGCGCGCAGGGCCTGAGTAAACAGGTCGCGGTCCCGGGCCGTGAGAATGCGCTGCGCGGCCGCCCCCGCCGGCGCAGCGATCGCGGCGGGCTGGGAGGCTGGCTGCGAGAAAATCGGCGCCGGCCGGTTCGGAACCGGCGGCTTGGGAAGCGGAAGGATGTATGAGGCTTTCGGCTTAGCGGCGCTTACTTGCGCGAGCGCGGCGCCGGCCAGAAGGGCCGGGCCCATGACCGAGAGCACGCACGTCGCTGCGGCGCGCCGTAGCCGGCGTCCGTAAAGCGCGCGGTCTAACTTCCTAAATACCGATGCTACCATATCCGCTTCTTTTGTCTTATGGCGACGCACAAACGTCAAGTAATTGCGCGATTTCCTGCCATTACGTCTGCGCAAGCCGGCAGAGGCGAGGTCCGGGGCCGCCGCGCCAGGAAATTGCCGGCAAAGCGGCCATCCACTTTTGCCGGGTGCGCTCCAAGGGGGCTATGATAATGTCCGGCCACACGTCGGGGCGGTAACAGCCGTCCAACTTTCTTCGGGAGCTTCAAGATGTTTCGCGGTTCGATCACGGCCCTCATCACCCCTTTCAAGAAGGGCGCGGTCGACGAGAAGGCCTATCAGGACTTTATCGAGTGGCAGATCAAAGAGGGTAGCCACGGCCTGGTGCCGTGCGGCACAACCGGCGAATCCCCGACCCTGTCGCACGATGAGCATAATCGCGTCATCGAACTCTGCGTCGAAGTCGCCAAGGGCCGCGTGCCGGTCATC
>CANJEU010000284.1 GCA_947473445.1 Fidelibacterota bacterium
TCACCACGAGAATGCCCTTGTGGTTCGGAATGGGTTTGGTGACCCGTAGGATGGCTCCGCTGCCGGCGCCCTCAATCGTCAGGGGCTTATCGATATTAGAGACATCATCGAGATAAACGCCGGCATCGAGTACCACACGGTCATTGGGACTGGCCGCAGCAATGCCGGCCTGAAGAGTCTTCAGAGCCCGCGAGGGTCCGACATTAACATCGGCTGCGCGCGCGCCATACGTTCCTCCCACGAGGGGCGCGAGCATCGCAGGCAAACTGCACATGAGGCACACCGCCCAGCGCGAGAAACGCGCGCCTATTATCATTTTGCACGCCCCTTTCGCGTTTGCGATGGAATCGGGCGTAGCGGCTTATGACACGGGACGCAAAATTCCCTTCGGCCGATAGTCCAGACGGGGGAAAATTGAGCCAAGATTGTCCTCACCACGGCGTGTTACCAATATTTCCTGCAGTACCTGCCGAACATCGGTGGTGACTCGGAGATCGCCTTCCCTGAGATCACCCGGTGCGAGACCGGGCCAATCGCCGTAAATCCGCCCGCCGTTGACGCCGCCGCCGAACGCAAACATGAACGACGCTGCGCCATGATCGGTTCCACCGGCCGTATTCTCTTCCAGGCGACGACCGAATTCTGTCATCGCCACGACGGTCAAGCGGTGCTGGACCGGCGCCAGATCTTCCCAAAATGCGGCGAGGCTTTGCGAAAGATGACGCGCTGCGCCAGGGAAATAACTGTTCATATTGTAGTGATGGTCCCATCCGCCGAAATCGACGGTTGCAACTTCGAGGCCGACGTTCATCTTTACGATGTCGGCAAGCGAGCGCAGGGACGCGGCAAAGCCGCCGGCGGGATAGATTGCCCCGCCGCCTGCCGGTAAGCGTCCCAGGCTTGTCTGCACACTGCGGATCATATTGACGGTAGCGCGCGCCGAGGCGGATTGCGCGTCCGCTCCAGCATTCAGAGCCGCAATCACATCGAGGTTATAGTCACCGCCAGGTACATTGAAGTTGCGCACGTCCGGAATTGCGGCAACGCCCTTGAATCCTTGCAGCGGTGCTTGGATATCCGCCGCGCTCGAAATCGCGCCAAGATCGGGCAGTACAAGCTTGCGGGCCGCGAGATGGCGGGCGAGCCACCCGCCGAGAATCGGGGCGTCACCTTCGGTGACCCCGCGCTCCATCATATTCTGACTCTCGAAGTGACTGCGCGTGTCCGTCGGCAGGCCCGCAGCATGCACGACGGCGAGTTTCCCCGCGTCGAACAACGCCTTCAATTCGGGGGCGCTTGGATGCATGTAGAAGGGTACACCATCCAGCGCGCCGAGCGGCAAACCCGCCCCCTCACCCGAAGCGGCAACCTTGATGGTCGGCCGCAGCGCTTGGTAAGCCGGATCCTGCGCGGGCGCGATCATGGTCAGCCCATCGCAGCCGAACCGCAAAAAGACGACGACAAGGATATCGCGCTGCCCCTGCTCGGCGGCGAAAGCACAGTTTAACCCCGGCGCAAGGGCCGAGAGGGCCGCGCCAGTGGATACAGATTTCAGAAGGCTGCGCCGCGAGAAGATCATGATCGTCACCGCATCGCGAATTCAGGTGACGTTGCGATCAGAAGCGCAAGCCGCCGCAGGGCGTTTTCAATATTGGTGATCCCTTGCGAAGCATATGCGGCCATCACACCTGGAGAAGTGCTGACGTCCTTCACCAGAGCGTCCATTGAAGCCGGCGGCAGACTATAGCCCACCATGCGGCCCACCCAATATTCGACGATTTGAATCGCCGAACCGGTGACGGACGCGGGCGTCTGTTCCCAGAAACTTGTGCGGAAGGACGGATGCACCAGCACTTCGAACATCACGTTCCAGAAATGATGATTGCCCGCGCTCGAGAGCCAATAGGCGTCGTTGTCCGGCCGTCCATCGGGTGTGGGCCAAGCGTAACGCCCATCGCCCAACCCATAAAGAGCGGTATGCGCCTCGTCATAAGCATTCAAGATGGTGTCGGTGGTGCGGAAAAGCGCGATCAGGCGTTCATACGGCCGGCGCAGTTTGGACGGGGGATTGCCCATCTCCGGGCTGAGCAGGATTTCCGAAAGCACCCGCTTGATCTGATCGGGCGCGGCGACATGCGCCGACCAGACGGCAACCGCCCGATCGACGACATCTTGCGGCGGGGAATCACCAAAGATACGCCGGCAGATTTTCAGGCACATGAACCGCGCGGTCGCCGGATGCGCGGCGAGGATATCGAGGATCATCCGCCCCTGCCCCATCGGCGCCTGGAAGGCGGCCTGGCCGGAGATATCCACGCCCATGAACAGGCGTGCTTCGGTGTTGTGCTGAAGCGGATTGTAAATGAACCGTCCGGTGAAGGGCAGCGGTCCGCTGGGTCCGTCCTGCCCCTGCTCCAGCGTCCAGCCGGAAAACGCGCGCGCCGCAGCCACAACATCCTGATCGGTAAAAAGCGCCGCGGCCGTGAATGGGCCGGCTTGCACCGAGAGGATCGGCGCATCGGCGCTTACGCCCCGATAAGCCGCCGCGCCAAGCGTATGCAACTCGAGCAGTTCGCGCGCGTAGTTCTCCGTGGGCTTACTGGCCTTGCTCTCGGCGTTATTGAGGTAGCGGAGCATGGACGCGCTGGTGGCGACCGCTTCCAGAAATGTCCGGAAGTTCCCGAACACATTGGGACGGATGACCTCACTCTCATATGTGATGAGGGCGGCGGCGGCGTAAATATCTTCCTGACGGCCAACGTTGAAATGATTGGCCCAGAAATCAGCCATGAACTCACGCAGCTGGTAGCGCGAATGTGTATTGCGGATCCAGGTCGCAACGTTGAGTTCCTGCTGAATGCGGTGACGTTCATTCGGTGCGATGGAAATTTCGGTCTTGCTGATCATATGCCAGATTGTCGGCAGATCAGTGTAAAGGTACCGCAACGCGCGCCGCTCATCGACCGCCGGCCAGCCCGGACTTTTGCCCGCGGGCAATTGTACCGCGTAGGCGATACGCAAACTGCGCGCCCGCAAGTGTTCATCGATACGAGGCTCATCACCCAGTGGCGGGTTAAGCTGCGCCTGCACCCACCACGGCCAACTGCTTTGCCGGACGGCGGCGACTTCCACGTCACGCGCGCCGAACGTAACGCGACTGAGCGCGCGATGTTCGAATGAAGAGGTCGCGGCCAGCATGCGCGCTCAGAAGTCGTAGCGCGCCGAGACCCAGCCCATGTGGGCCGAATAGCGCGGCGATAGGATGCCTGAACCGAGTAACTGCGCGACCGGCGCGGCGCTCCAGCCATACGCCCAATCGGTCGTGCGGTGACGCTGGAACGTATAACCAACGCGCAAGGTCGTATCAGGACGCACTTTGTAGTCCCCCGTAAGGTTCACATTGTGCGTCACATCGCGAACGTCGGCGAGAGGGGCCGTGTTCATCAGGGCGGCAAAATTGGTTCCGAACGAGGCGATGCGGCTGGTGCCATCGGACAGATAGTAGCCCGCTCCCAGCTTGACCTTATCGGGGATGGCGTCCCAATCAAACTTCACGCCCGCCGTGTGGATAAGGTCACGATTTGCGGTATTCCAGTTCTGCGCAGGATTGGAAAGATTGATCGTACCCATCAAGTATCCGGTGAGATCGAACTTAATCCGCTCCATGCTGTAGTACGCCGTGGCGGTAAGTCGTTTATCAAGAACGTAGGTGACGTTGGCATCCAACTGCACGGTCTCTGAGCGCTGAAGGCCAAGTGGGGAATCCTTATAGTCGTCCTCGGCCAGAAGGGCCGTTGCATCAAACATCAGCGCCGGGCCGATCTCCCAGGTCGCGCCGCCGCGCACGTCA
>CANJEU010000285.1 GCA_947473445.1 Fidelibacterota bacterium
GCTCGTCGTTGAGCTTATCGGAAATGGCGCTGGAAATCAGCCCGGGCGCCACCGCATTGACGGTAATGCCGCGGCTTCCGACCTCCTGGGCAAGGGATTTGGTCAGTCCGATCAGGCCGGCCTTTGACGCGACGTAGTTGGTCTGGCCGGGATTGCCGGTGACGCCGACGACCGAGGAAATATTAATGATGCGGCCGAAGCGGCGCTTCATCATGCCCCGCACGGCGGCGCGGCTGAGGCGGAACGCAACCCCCAGATTGATGTTCATGACCGTCCAGAAGTCCTCATCCTTCATGCGCAGGATAAGCCCATCGCGTGTCACGCCGGCGTTGTTCACCAGAATGTCGAGATGTCCGAGCGCGGCCTCCGTGTCCGGAATGATCTTTTCGATCACCTCGTCGCCGCCGGCGAGATCGGCGACGATGACGTAGGCGCGTTCTTTCAATTCGCCCGCGAGCGCCTCGAGGGCGTCCTTGCGCGAGCCATGCAGCGCGACGCTTGCGCCCTGCGCGTGAAGCGCGCGCGCGATGGCGCCGCCGATGGCGCCGCTCGCGCCCGTAACCAACGCCGTCTTGCCGGAAAGATCGAACATCGCGCGTCCCTTCTCTTGTCTTCTGCTTATTTCTTTTTGGCGAACTCTTCGATGTCGGCGGGCGTGCCGACGCTGATGCCGGTGAGATCGCCGTCGATGCGTTTTGTAAGCCCCGTCAGCACCTTTCCGGCGCCAAGCTCGATCAATGTGTCGACGCCGGCATCCTTCATCAAATGCACGCTTTCACGCCAGCGCACCATGCCGGTGACCTGCTCGACCAGCAGACGGCGGATTTCATCGGGGTCGATGACCGTGCCCGCGGTGACGTTGGCGATCACCGGCACGAGCGGGGCGGAAATGGTCACGCGCGCCAGCGCCTCGGCCATGACATCGGCGGCGGGCTTCATCAGGGGACAATGGAACGGGGCGCTTACGGGCAGCATCATGGCGCGCTTGGCGCCGCGCTCCTTGGCAAGCTCGATCGCGCGTTCAACCGCGGCTTTGTGTCCCGAGACGACGACCTGGCCGGGCGCGTTGTCGTTCGCGGCCGCGCAGACGAGACCGTTGCCCGACGCGTCGCTGGCGACCTTTTGCGCCTGATCCACATCAAGACCCAGCAGCGCGGCCATGGCGCCTTCGCCGACCGGCACGGCCTTCTGCATCGCCTGGCCGCGGATTTTCAGAAGACGCGCGGTGTCGGCAAGGCTCAGGGAGCCGGCGGCGGCCAGCGCGGAATATTCACCCAAGGAGTGTCCGGCGACATACCGCGCGGTCTTGCGCACGGCGATGCCGGCCTGTTTCTCAAGCACGCGCACAACCGCCATGCTCACCGCCATCAGGGCGGGCTGGGCATTTTCCGTCAGGGTAAGTTCATCGGAGGGGCCTTCGAACATCAACTTGCTGAGGTTCTGCTTCAGGGCCTCGTCCACTTCGCCGAAAATCTCGCGCGCTTCGGTGAAGGCCGCGGCCAGTTCCTTGCCCATGCCGACGGCCTGGGATCCTTGGCCGGGGAATACGTAGCTCCAGCTCATGACTTCGCCCCCTTCTTTGCGCTGTAACGCGCGATTTCGGGCCGGAGAGGTGACGGAAGCAGGCCTTCCTGTCAAGAAATCCCCCGGGGGCTCGCGGCGTTAAATTGATTAATACATTGATTTTAATACAATAATTAGGTCAGAAGGCACGTCCTATTGCCCGCCGACCCTTGGGCTCCGAAGGCGGATTTCCCAAGGCTTCTTCCCTTGTGGGCCCCCTGCAAATGTGTATATTCCGCGCCCTTACATAGCTCCTTGCTGATCCTTTGGGTCAGCTATGCCGGATGCACCGATGGTCGGTGTAAGCCGGACGAGACAAGCCATAAGGAGATCGAGCTAATGCCTCTCTATGAGAGCACCGTAATTGCGCGTCAGGATATTGCCACCACCCAGGTGGATACCCTCGCGGACGAACTGACAGCCATCCTCACCGAAGGCGGCGGCAAGGTTACCAAGCGTGAAAGCTGGGGCCTGCGTTCGCTCACCTATCGGATCAAGAAAAACCGCAAGGGCCACTACGTCTTCTTCAACATTGACGCCCCTTCAGCGGCCATCAACGAATACGAACGCCGCATGCGCATCAACGAAGATGTGCTGCGTTATCTGACCGTGCGCGTCGAAGAGCATGAAGAAGGCCAGTCGGCCGTCCTCATCAATAAAGACCGTCCGGCTGAGCGTACCGGCGGCTTTGGCGACCGTGGCGGCTTCGGCGGCGGACGTGGCGGCGGCGGCGGCTTCGGCGGCGGCGGTGGCCGTGGCCGTCCGCGTGAAGACGGCGCTGGCGGCGGTGCAGACCGCGGCGGCGATCGTGATCGCTTCAGCTCCGGCCGGCGTCCGCGTTCTGAATCTGAAAATGCAGGAGAAGGCTAATGGCTGCTCCGGGTCGTAAACCGTTCTTCCGTCGCCGTAAAAGCTGCCCGTTCACGGGCACGAACGCGCCGAAGATCGACTACAAAGATACGCGCCTTCTGTCCCGCTACATTTCCGAGCGTGGCAAGATCGTGCCGAGCCGCATCACTGCGGTGTCGACCAAGAAGCAACGCGAACTGGCGCGCGCCATCAAACGCGCCCGCTTCCTCGCGCTGCTGCCTTACGTCGTCGCCACTTAATCACCCATCGTGACCCGGACGAGCGCAATAGCGGTCGTCGCCGGCGCGTTAGGTGGAGCGTTACTGATCGCAGCGCTGCGGCAGTCGTTCCTGGGCGTTCTGCTCGGGGCGATGTTATCGCCGCTGCCGCTTGCGATGACGGCCTTCGGCCTCGGCGGGTTTTTCCTGCCGTTGGCCGTGGTCGGCGGAACGGTGACGGTGGCGATCTTAAGCGGCTCGTTCGCTTTTGCCGTCGTCTACCTGATCCTCGATGCGGCGCCCGCGGTCGTGCTGTCGCGCATTGGTCTTGCGGCCGCCAAGGCCGACCCGAAGGCTCCGGTCTCGGGCAAAGCCTTGGCCCGCACAGTGTGCGGCCTAGCGATCGGCGCGGTGGTTCTTATCGTCGGCGGCCTCTTCTTGCTCCCTGCGGGGCCCGAAGGGATCCAAGCGGCGGTAAGCGCACGGCTTGATGAAGTGCTGACGGCGGTTCCGGTTGATCCGGCCGCGGGCGCGGAACTCGTCAAGAACCGGGCGCAGATCATCGAAGCCATGGCGGCGGTGCTGCCCGGGGCTGCGGGATGGAACTGGTGTCTACGGGCGCTGCTCAGCGCCGCGCTGGCCCAGACGATGTTGACGCGGATGGGCTTGGCCCTGTGGCCGACGCCCGCGTACCGCGCGTTCGACGTGCAGCGCTGGTTTTTCCTGCTGTTCGCAGGGACGGCCGCCGCGGCACTGGTGTTGCAAGGCGACGCGGGTTACGTCGCGGGCAATGCGGCGGCGGTTCTTTGTTTTCCGCTGCTCCTGCATGGTCTTGCGGTGGCGCATGGCTTTGCGGGGACGATGCGGCAGGGTCCGGTCCTGCTGGTGCTGTTCTACATCGTGACGTTACTGACGATACCGGCGTCGTTCGTGCTGCTGATCGGTTTGGCGGTCGCGGACCATGTGCTGCAATTACGCGCGCGTCTTGGCGGACCTGCGTGAGGATCAACGACTAGCCGCATTTCAACGAAATGCGTTTTTGAAAACTTGGAGGCTGAAGCCATGGAAGTTATTTTGCTCGAGCGTATCGACCGTCTGGGTCAGATGGGTGAAGTTGTGAACGTGAAGCCGGGTTTTGCCCGCAACTTCCTGTTTCCCCAGAAGAAGGCCCTGCGCGCCAACAAAGAAAACCGCGCCTACTACGACTCGAA
>CANJEU010000286.1 GCA_947473445.1 Fidelibacterota bacterium
CAACGGTCGCAACCCCATCTCCATCGTCGCTCCGTGCCACCGCGTCATCGGCGCTTCGGGTAAGCTCACCGGTTTTGCCGGTGGGCTCCAGGCGAAAGCCTTCCTCCTCCAGCTCGAGCGCGCGTAGCGCTCCATCCCCCCTTAGAAGGCGTAAACATCATGGCCCATCTCTTCGATCCTCTCGCGCTGCGCGGCGTCACGTTGCGCAATCGCGTCGCCGTCTCGCCGATGTGCGAATACAGCTCCGTCGACGGCTTCGCCAATGATTGGCACTTCGTCCATCTCGGCAGCCGCGCCGTCGGCGGTGCGGGGCTCGTTATAACCGAAGCCGCGGCGGTGGTACCCGAAGGGCGCATTTCGCCTGAAGATCTTGGCGTGTGGAGCGAAAAGCATTTCGAGGCCTGGTCGCGCAACGTGGCCTTCATGAACGGGCAGGGCGCGGTCGCGGGCATCCAGCTTGCCCACGCCGGCCGCAAGGCCAGCACGTATCGCGGGTTCCCCGGTGAGCCGACCGGCGAGGTGCCGCTGGACAAAGGCGGCTGGCCGACCGTCGCGCCCTCAGCGCTGAAATTCGCCGCGAGCTATCCTTCCCCCCGCGAACTCACCATCGCCGAAATCGGCACTGTGCGTGACGCCTTCGTCACCGCCGCCGTACGCTCACATGATGCTGGCTTCCGCGTCATCGAACTTCACGCTGCGCATGGCTATCTCTTCCATGAATTCCTCTCGCCGCTGTCGAACAAACGCACGGATCAATACGGCGGAAGTTTTGAAAACCGCACCCGGGTCTTGCGCGAAACCGCGAGCGCGGTGCGCGCGAAATTGCCCGATAGCGCGGTGCTGTTCGTCCGCATCTCGGCGACCGATTGGGTCGAAGGCGGTTGGGATGCGCAGCAGGCGGTTGACCTCGCCCGCCAGCTCAAAGACATCGGCGTTGACCTGATCGACGTCTCCAGCGGCGGCAGCGTCGAAAAGGCCACCATTCCGGTGGGTCCCGGCTACCAGACCCCGTTCGCCGAAAAGATCCGGCGCGAAGCGGGTATCCCCGCTTCGGCCGTCGGCCTCATTACAGACGCCGCGCAGGCCGATCACATCGTTCGCACCGGCCAGGCCGATCTCGTCATGCTCGCGCGCGAGCTGCTGCGCGATCCCTACTGGCCGCTGCATGCCGCCGAATCCTTGGGGCAGGCGGTGTCATGGCCGGCGCAATACTTGCGAGCGGCGCCGAAGGGATCGAAGCCTCGGGCCGCGATTTAGATTATTGGAAGGTTAAGCCGGCGCCTGGGCTTTAAGGTCGCTCACCTGCTTCTGCAGCTGGGCGACAAGCCCGGCGAAGCCGCCCTGCTGGGTAATGAGCGTGGTGTATTCCTGGCGGTAGGTGATCGCCATGCTGACGCCGGCGACGATGACGTCGACGATGCGCCAGCCATCCGGGCGCTTGCGCAGGCGCCAATCGACCGCATAATTCTCGCCGGCATTGCCCACGATCGTGGACTTCACGATGGCGCCGTCGTCGCCGTCGGGCGTGCTCGCGCCGACCTTCAACGATTGGCCGTTATACTCCGAGAAGCGGCGCGACCAGGTGTAGACGATCACGTCCTCAAACAGCGGCGTGAAGGAGGCGAGGTCCTCGGGTTTGATCGTGCGCGTATACCGGCCCAGGACGAAACGCCCGATGGCGGGCAGGTCGAAGTAGGTGGCGAACATCGTGCGGAAGCTCTGCTGCTTCTCGGCGCCTGCGATCTTGGCGGCCAGGATGTCGACGATGCCCTTTTGCGCGAAATCGGTAACGAAAGCGCCGGCGTCGGCGCCAGCTTGCGCGAAGCTCATGCGAGGCGCCAAAGCGGCGGCCGCGGAGGCGAGCATCAGGTGGCGGCGGGAAATCATGGCAGCTCCGTACTTGAAATTACTGCTCACTGGTAAGGGTCGTCTGCGGCAATTCAAGGGCGGCTTTTCCGGCGTTGGAAGGAAGGTCGGAAAGGCTTGAGAAATCATCGAACTCTTCCATCGGGGGTGGTGCGCCGTTACGCACTTCGCTGGCCCTGATCTGCCGGTAGGCGCTGCGCAGTGAGGCGTAATAGTCAATCGACGAGGCCTTGAGTTCATCGGTCGCGTACATGGTCTCGTCCTTGATATTGATCACGAGACCACCAAACACCGCCCACTGGATCCAGGTTTCGGCGCCGTTTCCGCGGCTATACCAGGCCAGCGGATCGACGAAGAACGCATCCACGCCATAACCGGTTCCGTCGCGTAACGTTGAGGGGCCGAAGATCGGCACATACACATAAGGCCCGGACCCGACGCCCCATACGGCCAGGGTCTGGCCGAAGTCCTCGGAGTGGTAGGGCAGGCCGAGGTCCGTCGCGACGTCGAACAGTCCCAGCACACCGATGAAGGTGTTCACCGCGAAGCGGGCAAAGGTGGTACCGGCGCGCTCCGGCTCAGCCTGAAGCACATCGTGAACAAATGTGATGGGCGAGCGCAAGTTGCGCAGGAAATGGCCCACGCTGCGGCGGCCGCCCTCGGGCAGCACGGCGCGATAGCCCTTCACCACCGGACGGACGATGACGCTATCAAGCGCCTGGTCGGTCTTGAACATGGCCCGGTTGAAGGGCTCGAGCGGATCGTTGGCTTCCTGGTAGGCGGCCACGGCGTTCACGTCGCCGGCAGGCGGACGCGTCGCGCAGGCGCTGGTCAGGGCGCAGACAAAGAGGACGGTCAGAATGCGGGCGATGTGGGATGGGGACATTTTGTCCGTAAAGCTCGTGTAAGAGGGCTGAATTTCACTCGTATTTATATCGACTTAGCCCCCACCGGCGAGAAAGACGGGTATCATACCGATTCCAAAAAGAATATATGTATTTCGGCATGGCGGGAGGCCAGATTTGGAGGTCGCCGGACCGTGCTGCGGGAACACTCACCCGCTCCTGTCCGCGCCAATTCGGGATTTCTAAACAGTGCCTGCCCTCCTTGATCTCAGCGTCACGCAGCGTGCCTCCGCGCCGCTCAACATCAACGTGTCTTTCGAGTTCTTCCCGCCTAAGACCGATAAGATGCAGGAGCAGTTGTGGGCCTCCATCGAGCGCCTTACGCCGCTCAAGCCCAAATTCGTCTCGGTCACCTATGGCGCCGGCGGCACCACCCGCGAGCGCACCCACGACACCGTCGTGCGCATCCAGAATGAAAAGAACGTGGCGGCGGCGGCACATCTGACCTGCGTCGGTGCGACGCGCGAGGAGGTTGACGAGGTCGCCCGGCGTTATTGGGAGGCCGGCATCCGGCACATCGTCGCCCTGCGCGGTGATCCGCCCGAAGGCGAAACCAGTTACAAGCCCCACCCGGGCGGTTATCCCTTCGCTGTCGATCTGGTCGCGGGCCTCAAGCGCGTGGCCGATTTCGAAATCAGCGTCGCGGCCTATCCCGAGTGCCACCCCGAGGCAAAGAACTTCGAGGCCGATATCGATAATCTCAAACGCAAAATCGACGCCGGCGCCGATCGCGCCATCACCAATTTCTTTTTCGACCCTGCCGTGTTCTGCCGGTTCCGCGATCAGGCCGTGAAAGCTGGCATCAACACCGACATCATCCCCGGCCTCATCCCCGTCACCAACATCACGCAGACCGAAAAGATGGCCGTCCGCTGCGGGGCCTCAGTGCCTGATTGGTTGCGCGAGGTGTTTTCCGGCCTAGATGAGGATGCCGAAACCCGGCGGCTCGTCTCGGCCACCGTGGTCGCCGAACAGGTGCGGGCGCTGGTGCGGGAAGGCGTGAAGGATTTCCACTTCTACACCCTCAACCGCGCCGATCTGACCTATACGATCTGCCATATCC
>CANJEU010000287.1 GCA_947473445.1 Fidelibacterota bacterium
ATGCCACGGACGCGCCAATTCCAAAGACCGGCACCATCAGGGACGCAGGCGCGATGGTCGCGGCGGGATGGCGGGCGAGCAGCCAGCCCCACGCCGTATAGCCGAACAGCGTATTGCCAACCGACTGCCACAGCACGCCCGCCCACGTTCCGACGTCGGCCGCGGTCAGACTTTCACGAATGGCGGGCCATCCATCGTAGAGGAAGGAAAGCACGACGAGCGGCGGAATCGCAAAGGCGCTGGCCCAGACGACGTAGGACAGCATATCCACCTGGCCAGCCTTGCGCGCCACGGTATTGCCGCCCGCCCAACTTAAGCCGGCGAGCAGGACAAGCCCAAGACCAAGCGGCGTCGCGCTGCCGTCGGTGAACACGGCAATCACCACGACGCCGCTGACCGCGATGAGAAGGGCAATCCACTGGAAGGGACGCACCTTCTCGCCGGCGAGCCACATTGAAAGCCCGATGGTAAAGAACACCTGCATCTGCACGACGAGGGACGCAAGGCCCGGCGAGATATAACCATCGACGGCGATGTAGAGCAGCGCGAACTGCCCGACGCTGATCAGAAGACTATAGGCAGCGAGCTGCTTCCACGGCACCGTCGGCCGCTTGATGAAAAGCGCGGCCGGGAAGAATACGAATATAAATCGCAAGCAGGCGAACAGGATGGGAGGCAGCGCATTGAGGGTCGTCTTGATGACGACGAAGTTCGTCCCCCACACGGCCACGACCGCGAGTGCGAGCAACAAATGGGAGAGGGGAATTGAACGCGTCGGCACTGCGGCCACCACACTGAAATCGGGGGCGGATAATTCGGGACGGCTTTATTACCGGGTATTGTGTGAAAGCGTTAGCCGCCGATTGCGCGCGGCCAGCACTGCACGCACGGCATGGCTTATGAAAACAAACGGCCGCCGGCGGTTTTCCGCAGGCGGCCGTGTTTTAACGAAGCGCGATTGAGATCTACGGATAAGCCTTCCGGTCGACCGCCGCGCCTTTCAAGTACACGGCGTTGATCTTGCGCGTGTTCTTGATGTCTTCGAGCGGATTGCCGTCGAGGACGAGGATGTCGGCGGTCTTGCCAACAGCCAGGGTGCCGGCATCTGGAATGCGCAGCCATTTCGCCGCGTCGCCCGTCGCCGAAACGATGACCTTTGCGGGCGACATGCCCGCGATGACCATGTCTTCCATCTCGAAGTGCGGCGCGTAGGGCGTATTTCCGTCCGTTCCCATGACGATCATCATGCCGGTATCGGACATTTTCTTGAGATTGCGCGCCTGGATGGCGTAGCCCTTCGCGGCGCCTTCGTTGGCGACGTTGCCGGCTTCGACCTTGGCGAATTCGGCCGCAGGCAGCGCGGCTTTCAGCCACGAGACATCGGCCACCGCGCCGCGGGCGCCCATGTTCGGGTTGAGGACGAAGTTCGGCTTTTGCTTGAGCAGCCCCATGAACTCGTCATCGACATCGGCGTCGCGCACGCCGTGGGCGAAGGCGTCGAGATCGGCGCGCAGGAGGCCTTTGGCGTCGGCGAGATCGAAGATGTGCGCGGTCACGCGAAGCTTGGCCTTATGCGCTTCGGCAATGATCGGACCATACAGATCCGGCGTCAGCTTTTTGTATTTCTCGTCGCGGTCATCGACCCAGATTTTGATGATATCGACTTTCTTCGCGGCGTTGTCCTGGACGGCCTTGGTCCCTTCGGCGACGGAGTTGATCCAGTAGGCGGTCGGTTCGCGGCCCGGCTCGGGCATCGTGATGCCCCGGCCGGCCGTGAAGTAACGCGGCGAGCCCGCGGGCTGAGCGGCGCGGTATTGGAAGGGCACATCGGAGTCATCGGCGCCAAGGCTCATGGCGGCGCTGACGCCGAAGTAGGCGCGGCGCTTGAAGTCGGCCTGAAGGCCATCCATCGTTTTGCTCAGGTGCACGTGCACGTCGATCAGGGTGGGCATGATGGTCTTGCCCTTGGCGTCGACGCGGGTCGCGCCGGCCGGCGCCTTCACGCTGGCTGCAGGGCCGACCTGGGTGATCTTGCCGTTTTCGACAACGACAGTGCCGTTCTCGATCGGCGCGCTGCCGTCACCGACGATGATGCGTCCGCCTTCGAGCACGAGATTTTGCGCGCTCGCAGGTCCTGCCAGTCCCATCGCGGCGATGAGCGCCACGGCCGCCGTATACTTCAAGCTTCGCATGAAAGCCTCCCTCCAAGAGATTAGGGGCAGCACTCTAGCGGATTCCAACCGGGGGGAAAGGCCTGCCGCAATGCAACTGTAACGCCCCCCTCACCCGGTGAGGACGAGGCCCATGAGGAGCGGAAGGAGCAGGAACGCCGCCAGGGTCGACAGCACGACCATGGCCCCCACTTCCTCATGTTTGCCCCCATAGCGCAGGGCAAATAGATAGGAAAACACGGCGGTAGGCATGGACGATTGGATCAGCACCACCCCCCGTACCGGCCCCTCGAGTCCCAAGACCGTCACAAGGCCGAAGGCCACGCCAAACCCAAGGCCGAGCCGGAGCAGGGAGAGGGCGAGGCTGCGCGTGACCGTGACGATGCGCAGGCGCGCCAGCGAGGTGCCAAGGGACATCAGCATCAGGGGAATGACGACACGGCCGATGGTGTCGGTGGTCGTCATGATCCATTCGGGCGGCGTCAGATCCGCCATCAGGCATGTCAGCGCGACGGCGATGCTCCAGAGGATCGGATTGCGCAAAAGGACACTGGGGTGCATGTGCCCCGAGGCCACACCCTGGCCCACGGTGAACTGCAAGATGGTCATGGCGCAGAAGAAGGCGATGGCGAGCGAGAGGCCAGTGTCGCCGAACGCAAGGAAGCACAGCGGCAGCCCCATGTTGCCGGTGTTGGGGAACACCAGCGCGGGCCAGTAGGTGCGGAGCTCAAGCCGCGCGAGCTTCAGCACAACGGCGGCCAGCAAGCCTACGAGGGCCAGTATCGCAAAACCGACCGCTGCGATCTCGGCCAGCGCGGCGGGTTCAGGCCGGCGGATCAAAAGGGTCGAGAACAACAGGCACGGGGCGCCGATATTGATAATGATATCGGTGATCGTATTGTTGTCGAACGGCATACGCAGCCGCACCCAGACAAAGCCGATAAAGGCCATGACCAGGACCGGCGCGATGATTGTGAAGATTTGCTGAAGCAAAGGGACGCCGCGAAAAGCGTTGGGATGCGCAAAGCCATATCATAGTGCTGGTGGAGATTGACAGGGCGGCCCCGACGCCCGCACCCTCGCGCCATGGAGAAAATTCACGGCACCTGCGTCAGCATCGGACAAACGGGCGTCCTGATTCGGGGACCGTCCGGCGCGGGCAAGTCCGACCTTGCGCTGCGGCTCATGGACCGCGGCGCGGTGCTGGTGTCGGACGATTATTGCGACGTCGAAAAGCGCGGCGCAGACATTATTCTTCGCGCGCCTCCAACCATCGCCGGTCAAATGGAAGTGCGCGGTCTTGGCATTATGCGCACGGCGCAGTTCGAACATGCGCGCCTTGGACTGATCGTCGACCTTGTGGACGGCAACGAGATTGAGCGACTGCCGACAAAAACCGCCGAGGCGTTTGCCGGCGTGCAGATCGCCTGGATGCAGGTCGATCCGCGCGAAGCCTCGGCCGATGCGAAAGTTCGGCTCGTCGCCCGGGCGCTCGCGGGCGAAGTGACAATTGACGCCGATGGAGAACTTGCCCGTGGTTGATGCGCACAAGCCTATCCCCCGCGGACCGCTCAAGGTCGTGATCGTCACCGGCATGTCGGGCGCGGGAAAGACGCTCGCGCTGCGGGCCCTGGAGGACGCGGGATTC
>CANJEU010000288.1 GCA_947473445.1 Fidelibacterota bacterium
CCAGTGCGACGCGGTCGCCGGCCTCGAACGCACTGAGAAACGCGAGCACAAAGGCCGCCGAAGACCCTATGGTGCCGAAGATCCGGTCCACCGGGATGGTCACGCCATAGTCGTCGGCGTAGTAGCGCGAGATGCGCGCCGCGAGCGCAGGGATTCCGGCCGCGACGGTATAGCCCACTGGATCAGAGCCGCTGAGAAGCTCGGCCACGCGCGCGGAGGCTTTTCTCGGAAGGCCCGTGGAGGGCTGACCGACTTCGAGGTGCACGATGCTGCGGCCCGCAGCTTCAAGCGCGGTTGCATCCCTCATCACGTCCATGACGATGAACGGAGGAACGACACCGCGTTGGGCAACTTTGAACGACATTCTTCGAGACCTACGGCATGAGGCTGAATGTGGCGGCCGGCGCCGGGCAGCGCGCGGGGTTTGTATCTCGCTCTCCGCCGCGCTTAATGCAAGCGAGGAAGCCGAGAGCGAGTTGATCGAGCTTGGCCTCGAGCGGCGAGGTTGCGGGAAAGAGATATCCGCCCTCATGCGTCATGCTGCCAAGCCCAAAGGGCCGGCCCATCGTGACCGCGCAGGCGACAGCGCCGCCCGCATCATCGGCGACGGCAAATCCTGTCGTGCCGGGAGCCAGTGCAATCGCCTCGCCCTTGTCTTCGGGCGTGAAGCGGATCGGCCCGCCGCCACTGAGGAAGCGCGGCGTGCGCATGCGGGCCAGGGTGTCAGCCAGACGCGGCTGGCGCCAATCATCGCCGGCGGCGATCAGGCGACGCTCGGCCGTCATGAACGCCGCGAGCGCGGCGCTATCGGTGACGAGCACGCCGCCGTGGTTCTGAATGTCCTCGGCGAGCGCGGGGGAAACGCGATGGCCAAAACGGGCGAGCGTTTCGGCAGAGACCACGAGGCTCGACCAGGGACGATTGCCCAATGACGCGTGCAGGGAAAGCAGGCCGCGTGCGAGGAGCGCCTGACGGAAGTCGAGCGCTTCCAAACGGCCGTCGATATCGCGCGTGATGCAAACACCGCCCGCGCCGATCCCGACGGACGCCGGAGAGGTCACGGCCAGCGTAAAGCCGAGGGCCGCTGCCGCATCGGCGGCCGTTCCCTTCGCGTCGAGCACCTCCTTGGCAACTGCCGCGGCCTCGCGGTCGAAGGTGACAATCTGCGCCTCGGGGCGCGGCCGGGGCACCTCGTATTCGGAATTTTCCGAGCCCTGGAGCCCGCCCAGTTGAACACGGACAGGGGGCATGCCCCCGCACCCGGCGAGAATGCCCCCAAGGTGCAGAAAAGAAAGGATGATTACGCATTTGTAGCGGAGGGTCATGACGGCAAAATGCCACAATTCGCCTCTAATCACAGCAGGTTCGGCGGGCCGGTACCCTTTTTCGACCCGGCTGCTAAGCTTATGTCGTCACTTCAAGGCGTGGAAGGTTTCCCCCTGACAAGCATTCGCCCAGTTTCAACGGCCCGGCGCGCGCTCGCGCTGCTGATCGCCACCACGATTCTGACGACGTCCGCGGTGAGTGTGTGCGCGCAGGAGTTCGCCACCGGCACGGTGATCTCGGACACTGAGATCGAGGCGACGCTGCAGGCCTATGCGCGGCCCATCCTTCAAGCCTCCGGCATGCCGCCCGACATTCTGGCCATCAATATGGTGGTCGATGATTCTATCAACGCCAGCGCCACATCGGGAAACCGGCTGTTCTTCAACACCGGGCTGATCCTGAAGGCGGACAATTCGAACGAAGTGATCGGCGTGATGGCGCACGAAATCGGCCACGTCGCCGGCGGACACGTGGTGACGGCCGGGGACGGCTCCGCCGCACCGACGGCCATCTCCCTCTTGTCCACGCTGCTGGGTGTTGCCGCCGGCATCGCCACCGGCAGCCCCGACCTTGGCATCGCGCTGATGATGGGCGGACAGCGTGCGGCGATCGGCGAGTATTTGAGTTTCAGCCGCGGCGTTGAAAGCCGCGCCGACCAGTTCGCTTTGAAGGCCCTGGAGGGCAGCGGACAGTCGGCGGAAGGCCTCTATACATTCTTCAATCGTCTGGCCGGCGAAGAGCAGCTGATTACCGATCGTGCCGATCCTTATGTGCGCACCCATCCGATGAGCCGCGATCGTATGGCGACGATCCGCGCTCACGTTGAACGTTCGGCTTTTAAGAAGCCCGGAGCCGCGCCAGCGGCCGACACGCGGCCGGCGAAACCGGGCGATACCATCGTCATTGCCAGCGACCATGAAGGCGTCGAGCTTAAATCGGTGATCGCGGACGAACTGACGCGCATGGGTTTCAAGGTGAAGGACCTGGGCACCGCGACGAATATTTCCGTCGACGAGGTTGTCGCCAAAGCCGTGGACACGCAGCAAGGCAAGGCGGGCGTGGCGATTTCCGGCGGCGGCAGCGCCAGCAGCAAGACCGCAAGCAGCCATCCCGGCGTGCGCGCGGTCCTTGCCAACGACGAAGCGGCCGCACGGGCGGGGCGCGAACAAAACAATGCGAATGTGCTTTCGGTCGGCGCGCGCGTCATGGACCCCGAGCAGGCGCGCAGGCTCATGAAGGCGTTTCTCGATACGCCGTTTCAAGACAACAACCCGGTGCCGGACTTGGAAGAACGGCACCAGCGCATGGTGGCCAAACTTTACGCGTTCCTGAAGCCACAATTCGCGACGCTGCAGCGTTATCCTGAGTCCAATGTTTCGGTGCCGGCGCGGTATGCACGCACGGTCGCTTACTACCGTCGTGGCCAGTTCGATAAATCCATCCCGCTTGTGGACGGACTTTTGAAGGATCGGCCGAAGGATCCGTTCTTCTGGCAGATCAAAGGCGATATGCAGCTGTCGCGCAGCAAGCCCGACGAGGCCATCATCGCCTATCGGGAGGCGCTGAAATATATGCCCAACGCGTCGGAAATCCTGAACGCCAAGGCGCACGCCATGATCGAAAGCGCCAATCCGACTTACGCCGCCGAAGCCCAAGAGACCCTAAAACGCTCGGCCGCGCTCGATCCGGAGAATGCCTATACCTGGGACTTAATGGCGCGCGGCTACGCCCTTTATGGCGACCAGGGCATGAGCGCCTACGCCGCGGCCGAAAAAGCCATGCTTATCGGCCAATTCGGCGATGTCGCCCGTTACACGATGCAAGCGGACAAGCTGCTCGAAAAAGGCACGCCGACATGGTATCGCCTGCAGGATATTAAGATCACCGCGCAGAATCATATGCGCGAAATGAAAGAACGCCGCCGCTAGACCGGCCGCGTAGCCCGACAGCGAAAGGATAAGGACGATGCAGAGCTTCCTGACCACCGGCATGAAAGGCGCCCGCAGCGCCGCCGGCATCGCCGCAGTGACCCTTTTCGCATTTCCTTTTTTAGTGGGGCCCGCCTTCGCACAAAGCACCTTGAGTGAAGCGCAAAAGAAGGAAGTAAAGTCGCTGGTGCGCGAATACATCCTGGAAAACCCCGAGATCGTGACGGAAGCCGTCCAACTTTTGCAGGACAGGGAAGAAAAGAACAAAGCCTCGAAGGTCGTGGCCGCGATCAACGCCAACAAGGCCGCGCTGTTCAATCCGCCCGAGGGCACCGTCCTTGGCAATCCGAAGGGCGATGTGACCCTGGTGGAGTTCTTTGACTACAACTGCGGCTACTGTAAGCAGGTGTTCCCGACGTTGATGGAGACCGTGAAGGAAGACGGCAAGGTCAAACTCGTCGTGAAGGAATTCCCCATCCTTGGCAATCCTTCGGTGGTTGCCTCACGCGCGGCGCTGGCCTCGCGCAAGCAGAACAAATATAACGAATTCCATATGGCCATGC
>CANJEU010000289.1 GCA_947473445.1 Fidelibacterota bacterium
AAGTGGAAGACTTCCCTGCTTTCATCGTGGTTGACGACAAGGGCAACGATTTCTTCGCGCAGCTCTAGGCCGGTGGTGAACAGCAAGGCTGCGTCACCGAAGCTCCTCATCCTCGGCCCGAAATCCGCGCCGCTCACGGTGGCGCTTGCGCACGGCGCGGGCGCGCCCATGGATACACCCTTCATGACCTTCTTCGCCGAAGGACTGGCGCAGGCGGGTTATCGCACCGCGCGTTTCGAGTTCCCCTATATGGCGGCGCGGCGTGCAAGCGGCGCACGCAAGCCACCTGACCGGGCGCCCGTCCTGCTCGACACCTGGCGCGCGGTCATCGGCGAACTTGGCGGGGAACGATTGGCAATTGGTGGAAAATCCATGGGTGGACGCATGGCAAGCATGATCGGCGATGAGTCCGGCGTGCGCGGTCTGCTGTGCCTGGGGTACCCCTTCTATGGCGCCGGCCGCAAGGACAAGCCCCGCATTGAACACCTCCTGACCCTAAAAACACCCACGCTGATTTGTCAGGGCGAGCGCGACCCCATGGGGGACCGCGAAAGCATTTCGGCCTTGAAATTGGCCCGCGCCATCAGGGTGCGGTGGCTCCCCGACGGCGATCACGACCTGAAACCGCGAAAGGCATCGGGTCATACGCACGCGGAAAATCTGACGGATGCCCTTGACGCGACATGCGCGTTCCTCGCAGCCTTGGCCTGACGGAGGACGCATGACCACACGCAAGGAAACCGACAGTCTGGGCGCGGTAGACGTCCCTGATGCGCACTATTGGGGCGCCCAGACTCAGCGCAGCATCGAGAACTTCAAGATCGGCGGCGAGCGTATGCCCATTGAGGTCATCCGCGCCTTCGGCCTTCAAAAGCAGGCTGCAGCTCTCGCCAACAAAACCCTGGGCGAGTTGCCCGCGGACCTGGCCGACGTCATTGCGCAGGCCGCCGCTGAAGTTGCCGCCGGCAAACTCGACGAGGAGTTTCCACTCGTCGTCTGGCAAACGGGCTCGGGCACGCAAACGAACATGAACGCGAACGAGGTGATCGCCGGACGCGCCAACGAAATGCTTGGCAAGGCGCGCGGCGGCAAGGCCCCCGTGCATCCCAACGATCACGTCAATCGCGGTCAGTCCTCCAATGATAGTTTTCCAGCCGTCATGCATATCGCTACGGCGCGCGAGATAACGCGTCGCATGATCCCGGTGCTAGAGCGGCTGCAGGATTCTCTTGAGAATCGTGCGGATGCTTTCGCGTCCATCATCAAGATCGGCCGAACGCACTTGCAAGACGCGACGCCTCTTTCGCTTGGGCAGGAATTCTCGGGCTATGCCGCGCAGGTGGGCTACGGCGTAGAACGCCTCAAGACAACATTGCCGCGCCTCTATCGCCTCGCCCAGGGCGGCACCGCGGTCGGAACCGGGCTCAATGCGAAGAAAGGTTTTGCCGATAAGTTCTGTTTCGAACTGCGCGGCCTTACCGATCTTCCCTTTTGGCCATCGACCAACTTCTTTGAGTCCATGGGGTCACACGACACCATGGTGGAGGTTTCGGGCGCGCTGAACACCATCGCCGTGTCGTTGATGAAGATCGGCAACGATATCCGTTTGCTGGCCTCGGGCCCGCGCTCGGGTTTGGGCGAACTTATCCTACCCGCCAACGAACCCGGCTCGTCCATCATGCCGGGAAAAGTCAATCCGACGCAGGCCGAAGCGCTCACGATGGTGTGCGCGCAAGTGATGGGTAACCACACGACCGTGACGGTCGCGGGCTCGCATGGACACCTCGAACTTAATGTATTTAAGCCGGTGATCATTCACAACGTCCTCCAGTCCATCCGATTGCTGGCGGACGCAGCCGAGAGCTTCAATCTCAAATGTGTCCACGGCCTCAAGGCGGACAAGGCAGCCATCGCACGCCATCTGGATAATTCGCTGATGCTGGTGACTGCACTCGCGCCCCATATCGGCTATGACAAGGCGGCCGAGATCGCCAAGAAAGCGCACGCCGACGGCACGACGCTGAAAGAGGCTGCCCTCGCCACCGGATACGTGAACGCGGCCGATTTCGACGCGTGGGTGAAGCCGGGCGATATGATCGGCCCGCATGATTAAGAAGCGATCGGTCGATATCGCGGGACACAAGACGAGCGTGTCACTCGAGGCCCCGTTTTGGGATGCGCTGACGGCCATCGCGAAACGCCGCAATATGTCCATCAATCAGCTCATTATCGAAATCGACAAAGACCGAGTCGGCAATCTATCGAGCGCGTTGCGCGTCTACGTCCTGCGCGAAGCGCAAGCGACCATTAACCAGGCGGCAACAGCCTGATCGTCGGCCGATCCATCGCCCCATTGATCGATATTGGAAGGCGGTCCTCGCCGGACTTCCGGGAAACCAGCGTGCCCGATACATCGACTTGGCGGCGCGGCAGGTTGATGACGCCCGTGAAACTGCCGGTGTGGCTGCGCGAACTGATCTGAGCATTCTCAAGTTTCACAGTGCCGCCTTCGGCGGCAAGGCGGACTGAGAACGTGATCGGCGCGGGCTTGCCTGGCGTTCCGACGTCGAGCTGCGCGGCCGCATTCAAGGGTCCCAGCAGACCTGCCGAAAGTCCGGTTCCAGTTTCGCTGGCCGACACGGTGAGTGCACCGGCGCCGGCGAATGTTCCGGCAAAACCCGCCGCGGATGTCCCGCGCGCGCCGAAACTTGCCGTCACATCAGCCGTGCCGCTGGACTTCAGGCTGGTGCGGCCGCCGTTCAGGGCGGCGATCAAGGCGCGAAAATCCGCGCCCTTCACTGCAATTTGGCCCTGGACGCTCGGCTCGGGTATTGCCGAAATGCGGAGACCCAACTGGCCCGGCGCACCAAAAATATTTCCGTCCCAGTCTGCCAGCTCGGCAGCGCCGTCCTCGACGAGAATGCGAACGGAAAAGTCTTGCAGTTGCACACCGCGGCCCCCAAATGCGGATCCTTCAGCGGCGATTTCACCAGTCCAGTCCTTGAGGAAGGACCAAGCGATCGTGTCTTGTGACCACAGCGATGCAGGCGCTGCTGGCGCGGTGCTGGTTGCTCCCGCCAGAGGGGTGCGCGCCACGGGCGCGGCATCTGATGGAAGAATGCGGTCCAGATCGATAAGGATATCGGACAGGCTTGCGGTAACTCGCAGCTTCCCGTCGCGGCGCGAGATTTCCGCCGTCGCGGTGACCTTGTCCTTGCCGACATTGGCGCGGGCCTCGGTGATGACCGTGCGATCTCCATCTTGGGCGATGCGCGCTTTGATAGCGAACGCACCGGGGTCGCGCATATTGGCCGGCCAGGAAATAGCCGTTGCCCGCATGAGCTCAGAAAAGCGCGGATGCGCGGCATCAATCTGCCCGTTGAAACGCGGGGCCTTGTCCAAGTTCATCATCTGGCCGGTCGCGCGCGCTGTAAGCCCCGCGGCTTTCAAAGTCGCGGCGACATCGGCTTGCACCGCCCCGCCGTTGATTGTGCCGATAAGGGATGTGGGCCCCAGCGCGTTTAAAGCCGGCGCAAGATCGACGCCGACGAGCTTAGCCAACCTCGCGATGTCGTCGCCCGCCAAGTCAAACTGGAGATTGTTGAACTGTAAGGCCGTTCCAAAACCCGCGACAGCGCCGCTGAACCAGCCGGTGGTGCCAGCGATTTTCTCGAATGACGCCGTGCGCACGTCGAGCTTACCGTCTTTGAGCCCAAGATCGAGGCCCACGCGGCCGCCCGGAAGTCCGCCGGCTGTCACGTCGGTCGCTTCAACACGCACTTCGGCATCAAATGCTCCGAGCTCGGACA
>CANJEU010000290.1 GCA_947473445.1 Fidelibacterota bacterium
GCAGTTCGTGCAGCTTCGGACCATAAGGCTTCATATTTCCGAGCAGCGCTTCGATGCTCATAGCGGCGGCGATTTCAGCCTGACGCAGCCAGCGCTCCATGTCGTAGATGTGCAGCGCGGACATACCGGTGAGCACGTTCGAACCGTTGATGGCGGCAAGGCCGTCGCGGGCCTGTAGACCCGGCACAGGGATTCCCGCGCGCTTGAGCGCTTCGGCGCCGGGCAGTCGTTCGCCTTTATAGAAAGCTTCGCCCTCGCCCATCATGAGCAAGGTGAGCTGCGCCATCGGCGCAAGATCGCCGCACGCGCCAACCGAACCTTTTTGGCACACGACGGGCGTGATGCCCTTATTCAGCATCTCGACGAAGGTGAGGGTGATCTCCGGGCGGCAGCCCGAGTTGCCATGGGCATGAACGTTGATACGGCCCGCCATGGCGGCGCGCACGTGTTCGGCCGGGGCCGGTTCGCCGATGCCGGCGGCGTGGTTGTAGATCAGATACTTCTGGAAATCCTTGACCTGCTCATCGGTCAGCTTCGTTTCGGAGAACTCGCCGATGCCGGTATTGATCCCGTACATCGTTTCCTTCGCGGCGAGCTTCTTCTCAAGCATCGCGCGGCAGACTTTGATGCGCTCAAGGGCGGCCGGCGCAAGTTCGACGGGCTCGTTGAATCTCGCGATAGCGACAAGCTTTTCAATGGTGAGCGAAGAGCCGTCGAGAACGATCGTCATAGTGATCCCCTTGGGTGTGAGCGCGTGGGCGCATTATGTCTAGACAATATAAGTCCTGTCTATAGCCCGGGTGAATAGACGGCGTCCAGCCGGCTTTCGCGCGGCGATGGGTGCGAGGTCCCTGCAAATAGGGCCTTTAGAACAAGGCATTACGACGCGAGGATTCGCTGGCGCAGATGTTTGACAATTGGGGTCTACCCACTTAAAACCCAGCGCTCGCCTTCGGGCGTGCCGTTGGGCGGGGTAGCTCAGCTGGTTAGAGCACGGGAATCATAATCCTGGGGTCGGGGGTTCGAGTCCCTCCCTCGCTACCAACGGCGCCAAACATCATCACTCGATTTAAGTATTCGGTGACTCCGCGACCGGTGTGCGGTCCGGCGCGCCGCAGATCTTGGTCGCGACAACGACGGTCAGGCCCAGCGAAAGCCAGCAGAGCCCGGCAACTTGCGCGAAGGGCTCCATATTCCAGAGTACATATACAATGAACGCGAGGCCGATCACCGGCATTGCTAGATGGCGGCCCCATAGGCCGTCGCGTTGCTTCACGGTGTAGTGCGCGATCACGGCGAGGTTGACGAACATGAATCCGGTGAGAGCGCCGAAATTGACCATGGACGCGAGGGTGCCAATGCGCTCGCCGAAGAAGGCCATCAATACGATTGTGATGACGCTGACCAACAGCACGGCACGGTCGGGAACTTTACGCGTGGGGCTGACGTGGGCAAGGAAGCGCGGGAGCTTGCCGTCGCGGGCCATGCCGAACAGCAAGCGAGACGTGGCGGCTTGCGCGGTCAATGCGCCTGGGATGCACGCAAGCGCACCCCCGGCCAGCGAAACCGCTACTCTGAGCCACGTCCCGCCGAGATCCGCAGCGATATTATAGCTGGCTTGATCTGTCGCATCGCCCGGCGGAAGGCTTGTTTGCCCGAGAATGAAGAGCGACATGACGTAGGTCTGGCCGACGAACAGGAATGCCGCGACTACAAGGACAATGATGGTTGCTTGACCCACCGCGCGGCCGCCGCCCTTGGCTTCCTCGGACAATGTGGAAATGGCGTCAAAGCCGAGGAAGCTTAAAGCCGCGATGGAAAGCGCGCCGAAGATGACGCCGGGCGTGAGGGTGTCGCTGAAAACAGGCGCAGCGGAGATATGCGCGCCTGCTGTTCCTTCGGCCACCCCGGTGATCGCGATGGCCATGAACATCACGAGGAATAGGAGCTGGACCATCAGCATGTAAATGCCGATCTTGGTGGTGTTGTTGACACCGAGCAGATTCGCCGCGCCATTACCGACAAGCAGAACCGCAAGCCAAATCCATTTTGGGACCGCCGGTATCACGGCCGAGAGCGCGATGGCGCTGAGCAAATACATCAGCGAAGGGATGAGAAGGTAGTCGAGCAGGATCGCCCACCCGGCGATAAAGCCAGCGTACTGACCCATGGACCGCGACGCATAGGTGTAGACCGATCCCGCGATCGGGAACGCGCGCGCCATGGTGATGTAGCTCCAGGCGGTAAAGATCATCGCGGCAAAGCCTACGGCATACACCAGAGGAACCATGCCGCCGCTGGCGTTGAACACGTATCCAAAGACCGCGATGGGCGCGATGGGAGAGATCATCGCCAGGCCGTAGCCGACGAGGTCGCGCAGCCGCAGGGTGCGCTTGAGTTCCTGTTTATAGCCGAAGGCTTCAAGCGAAGGATCCGCGGGAAGGGGCGCAGGAGTGTTCATGCCAGTTTTCCGTCTAAGGCGCCGCTGTCCATGATTCCTGGCGCGCGGGGGATACTAGCCGCGAAATTGTGCGTTTGAGCAAAATTAATCTCGAAGCCTCGCGGGCTAGAGAAACTCCATTTGGCGCGAGTAGGCAGAGAGGCCGCCGCGGTGAGTTCGCCCGCTCAATTGAAGAATCGCCATGAGTGGTCCAACGCTCTGGAAGATTGTGCAGGCGATTGTCGATACGATTTTCGGATGGGCGAGCCCGAGCGACTGACCCGTCTATTGCGGCCGGCGGAATAGGCCGACGTAGACGGCCTTGCCGAGGATATGGCCGTTGATGGCCTGATAGACTTTCGTGCGTGTCTCCCATGCATCGGCGCCGGGCGCGACGTCGATCTTCGTATCGAGCGCGAAGAGCTCGAAGGTGTAGTGATGCAGCGGACCGGTGGCCGGCGCCCCGGGGCCGCGATAGACCGCCCCGCTTGCACTGATCTGCTGTGAACCGTCGGCGAGCTTCTCGCCCTTGGGCACGCCCTCGGGAAGTCCGGTGGCGGTGCCGGGAATCCCCCAGACCAGCCAGTGCACTTGATCTTCGGTGGTCTTGTTGCGCGCGACGTCCGGATCGCGCATGTGGAGCACGAAGCTCTGCGTGCCTTCGGGAACATTTGTCCATGTGAGCGCGGGCGATACTTGTTCGCCCGTCTGCGTGTACTTCAGCGGAATCTGCGAGCCGTCCGCAAAGGCGGTGGTCGTGAGAGTCAGCGGCGGCCGCGCGGGTGGCGCGGGTTTCGCCGGTTCGGCAGAGCTTGCGACGGATGAGAAGGAAATGGCGCCGAGCACTATGAGCGCGCGAATTGAATGACGACGAGACAGCACGCATTCCTCCATGACAAGACGGCCTGAGGCCCGATCATATTGTTCGTCCGGCCGTACAATCAAGCGCGAGGCCAAATTGCGCTGGCCCCTAAAACATGCTGTAAGTACGCGCATATTTAACAGCCGTTTGCCGGAGTCTTTCCGCCGTGTTTGAAGCTCATGCCATCGATACCGCCAACAAGGCCGAATTCTATCGCGAGCTGACCTCGCAACTGGGCGGCTTGCTGACTGGCGAGCGCGACGTTATCGCCAACGCCGCCAACACCTCGGCGCTGCTTTATCAAATGATGCCCGATCTCAATTGGGCCGGTTTCTATTTCCTGCGCGCGAACGACGAGCTGGTCCTCGGACCGTTTCAGGGCAAGGTGGCGTGTGTGCGCATTCCCAAAGGGAAGGGCGTGTGCGGCGCCGCGGTTCAGCGCCGTGAGACGGTGCTGGTGGAAGACGTGCATGCGTTTCCGGGACATATCGCCTGCGA
>CANJEU010000291.1 GCA_947473445.1 Fidelibacterota bacterium
CCCGCGCCCGTGGTAACCGCCACCCCCGGTTGCCATGACGCCCCGGCCCGTCGCCGTCGCGCCGGCGCCGGCAGCGCACAAAGACCTTTCGGTCACTTTATTTGCTCAGGGCGTGACCGCGGCTATCGCCGGCCTCGATGACGCGCCGACGTTGTTCCTGCAGTTTGGGATTCATCTGTTCATGGCGGGCGCCGCGGGTGTGATCGCCGCGCGCGGCAATCTTTCGGCCGCGCAAGGTCGCCTCATTCTCGAGGCCATGCTGGTCGAGCTCGGCGTTTCGAAACGCCGCGCCCAGTCCTTCGCGGCCAACGCCAACACTTTCGCCCAGATTCCGCACTTTCGGGCGCCGGTCGAGGCGGGCTTCCGCGCGATGGCGCACTTCAACGAAACGGGCTTTGTGGAACTGGCCGTGCTGCCCGAAATGCTGGCGCAATGGCAGATTCAAGACGGCATCTGCCACGCGCCCGAGATCATGACCTTTGTGACGACCTCGGTGGGTGTGCCGCCGCCGGGCGTCACCATCGCGCCCGAGGATCAACAACGCGTCATCCGCGCCCATGCGACAGTGATCACCGAAGTCGTGCACCGCTTCCAGGGTCGTGAGATTCACAACCTTGGCAACGGCCGCATCGTGGTGTTCGACGATGCGACGCGCGCGATACGGGCGGCGACCCAGTGCATGGAAGCGCTCGACCGGTTCGCGCGGACCAATCCGACCCTGATCGTGGCGCCGCGAATCGGTGTGGACACCGACATCGCCGCTATCGTCGCCAGCGACTATGTCTCGGCCGCCTTGCCGCGCACAGTCACCATTGCAACCATAGCGTCAGCGAGATGCGTGTGCTGCACGGAAGCGGCCAAGGACGACGCCACCGAAATCATCGAGTTCGAACCGGTCTTGCTGTCGGATACTTTTGCCGACATGCCCGCGCTGTTCGCGGCGAAGTGGGATCAGGCGCCCGTCGAAGCGACAGGCGCCGCGCCGCTTGAGTATCGCCAGGTGGGCGCGTTTTCCAATTAGCTGGCCAACGAGTTGACCGAAAGCGGATTGGGATCGATACTCCGCCCATCCAAGGGGTGCCCGATTGGGCTGAGAGACCGCATGAGGCGGTTAACCCTTCGAACCTGATCCGGGTGATACCGGCGTAGGGATGGACCTTCACGATCTCATCCGCTTTGCGCACGATTCCCGGATCTCCATTTTAGGAGATCCATATGAACGTCATTTCGCGCCCCCAAACTTTCACCGTCACCTCCGGCCCGCTTCCAGCATCGCGCAAAATCTATCTGGGCGGCTGCGCTTACAGCGATGTGCGCGTACCCATGCGCGAGATCGAAGTGGCCGGGGGCAAGGAGCCCCCGGTGATCGTGTACGACACCTCGGGGCCCTATACCGATCCGGCGGTTAAAACCGACATCCGCCTTGGCCTTGAACCCTTGCGCACCGCCTGGGTCAAAGGGCGCGGCGATGTCGAGGAGATCGAGGGCCGCGCGGCGCGCCCGGAAGACGATGGATTGAAACCGGGCGAGGTCAACGACGTTCCCAAGTTCGACCGCGCCGGTCGGAAGCCGCTGATGGGCAAGCCCGGCAAGGCGGTGACGCAACTGGCGTATGCGCGGGCCGGCATCATCACGCCGGAAATGGAATACATCGCCATCCGCGAGAACCGCGGCCGCGCGCAAGCGGCGGCACAGGAGGCGCGCGACGGCGAAAGCTTCGGCGCTTCGATTCCCGATTACGTCACGCCTGAATTCGTGCGCGATTAAATCGCGCGCGGGCGCGCGATCATTCCGGCCAATATCAATCACCCCGAAGCCGAACCGATGATCATCGGCCGCAACTTCCTTGTGAAGATCAACGCCAACATCGGCAACTCCATCGTCACCTCGTCCGTGGCCGAAGAAGTCGACAAGCTGGTGTGGTCGATCCGCTGGGGCGCCGATACGGTCATGGACCTGTCGACAGGCCGCAACATCCACACCATCCGCGAATGGATCCTGCGCAATTCCCCCGTGCCCATCGGCACGGTGCCGATCTACCAGGCCTTGGAGAAGGTGAACGGTAAGGCCGAAGACCTAACCTGGGAGATCTTCCGCGACACGTTGATCGAACAGGCCGAACAGGGCGTGGATTACTTCACCATCCATGCCGGCGTGCGCCTGGCCTATATCCCGCTGACCGCCAAGCGCGTCACCGGCATCGTCAGCCGCGGTGGTTCGATCATGGCCAAATGGTGCCTGGCCCATCACCAGGAAAACTTTCTCTACACGCACTTCGAAGAGATTTGCGAGATCATGAAAGCCTACGACGTTTCGTTCTCGCTGGGCGACGGGCTGCGGCCAGGTTCGGGCGCGGACGCCAATGACGCGGCGCAGTTCGCTGAACTCGAAACCCTGGGCGAGCTCACGCAGATTGCCTGGAAGCACGACGTGCAGGTGATGATCGAAGGCCCGGGACATGTGCCCATGCATAAGATCAAGGAGAATATGGACAAGCAGCTTGCCGTCTGCGGCGAAGCGCCGTTCTACACGCTTGGGCCGCTGACCACCGATATCGCACCCGGTTACGATCACATCACCTCGGCCATCGGCGCGGCGATGATCGGTTGGTTTGGAACAGCGATGCTATGTTACGTGACGCCCAAGGAACATCTGGGCCTTCCCGACCGCGACGACGTCAAAGCCGGCGTGATCACCTATAAAGTCGCCGCGCACGCCGCCGATCTCGCCAAGGGCCACCCCGGGGCCAGCGCGCGGGATAATGCCCTGTCGAAGGCCAGGTTCGAGTTCCGTTGGCGCGATCAGTTCAACCTGAGCCTTGATCCGGAAACCGCCGAGGACTTCCACGACCAGACCCTGCCCGCTGAAGGGGCCAAGGTCGCGCACTTCTGCTCGATGTGCGGGCCCAAGTTCTGCTCGATGAAGATCTCGCAGGAAGTGCGCGAATACGCTCAAAAAGGCATGGCGGAGATGTCCGACGCTTTTAAGTCGGGCGGCGCGGAAATTTATCGTAAGTTGGACACTTCCGCAGAGAAAGCCTAACCGGAGCCGGCGTGACGGACGACGCCTTACGAGCCGAACCACCTCCTGACATAAGCGCCCCTTCCAAGGGAGCGCGCGGCCGCCGCATTGGCCGCGCGCTCTTTTTGACCCTGCTCATCGCACTGCTCGCGCCCGCGCTGATCATTCTCATCTACCGCGTCGTACCGCCGCCCGGCACGCCGCTCATGGTCATTCGCGCCATCGGGGGGGCGGGGTGGAATTATGATTGGGAACCGCTCGAGAGGATCGCGCCGTCCCTTGCCCGCGCTGCACTGACGGCGGAGGACGAGACCTTCTGTAGCCATCACGGCTTCGATACCAAAGCGCTGCGAGAGGCGTGGGAAGAATACCTCGAAGACGACGGCGGTACCTTGCGCGGCGGCTCTACCATCAGCCAGCAGACCGCAAAGAATCTATTGCTCTGGCCCGGCCGCGATTGGATCCGCAAAGGACTTGAGGCTTGGCTGACCATCTACATCGAAGCGCTATGGCCCAAGCAGCGCATCATGGAAGTTTATCTCAATGTCGTCGAATGGGGGCGGGGCGTTTACGGCGCCGAAGCAGCCGCGCGTCATCATTTCAAAAAGAGTGCCGCCAATCTGAGCGCGAACGAGGCCGCGCGTCTTGCCGCGGTGCTGCCAAGCCCCTTGCGCTGGTCGGCGTCTACTCCGGGTCCCTACGTGCAGCGCAGATCTGGCATGCTGCAGGGACGCGCGGCCCGCCTTGGCGATCTGGCCGCTTGCCTTAAGGATTAGG
>CANJEU010000292.1 GCA_947473445.1 Fidelibacterota bacterium
CGCCACGGTCGGCGGGCTCGATGTCCAGCTCGTCTACTACCGCGGCCAGATGGATTTCGGCGCCAGTCCCTGGTTGGGCGATTCCGCGCGCGTGGCCAATCTCATGCGCACCGTCAGCGTCGAAGGCGGGATCACGCAGATCGTGCGCGTGCTGCGCCATGCTGGCGCTGAATCCAAGAGCGCGAAAGTGAACGCCGTCGTCTTCATCGGCGACGCGGTCGAGGAAAGCGCCGACGCCATCGCCGAAGCTGCCGGGCATCTCGGTCTCGCCGGTGTACCCGTCTTCATCTTCCATGAGGGCGGCGGCGAGCCGGCCGCGACGATCTTCCGCCAGGTCGCGCGCATCACCCGCGGCGCTTACTCCATGTTCGACGCGAATAGCGCGCAGCAACTGCGCGATCTTCTCAAAGCTGTCGCCGTCTTCGCCGCGGGCGGGCGCAAAGCGCTCGAGAATTACGGCGCCAAAGCCGGCGGCGCGGCGCTGCGCCTTACGCACCAAGTCTCAGGCCAAAATACGGGGAAGGGGATGTAATGCCGCTTCTTCTCGGCGTCGCGGTCCTCGTCGCCATCTACTTCCTGCTCAAATGGTACTCCGACGCCAGCGTGAAGCAGATCAAGGGCTCGGCGAAATGGATCGGCGTCACCGTCCTCGTCCTCGGGATTGTCGCTCTCGCGGTCACCGGCCGTCTCGGCGCGGCCTTCGCTCTCCTCATGGGCTTCGGGGCCTGGGCCTTCCGCGTCTTCCACATGGTGAACATGGCGCGCCAGTTCACCGGCATGTTCCGCTCGTTCGGCTTCAACAAGGGCTTTGGCGCGGGCGCGGGCGGCGCCACCGGCGCCTCCAAAGTCACCACCGCCTATCTCGACATGAGCCTCGACCTTGCCACCGGCGCCATGGATGGCGAGGTCACCGCCGGGGCGGCCCGCGGCCGGCGTCTCAGCCAAATCCCGCTGCCCGATCTCCTGAACCTGCTGGCCGAGGTCGCCGGCGACCCCGACTCCCAGAACCTGCTCGAGGCCTACCTCGACCGCACCCACCCGGACTGGCGCGAGACCTCAGGGGCAGGGCCCGGTTCCGCGGCCCCGGCCTCCTCCGGCGCCATGACCCGCGACGAGGCCTTGCGGATCCTCGGCCTCAAGGACGGGGCAGGGCCCGACGAGATCAAAGCGGCCTACCGCAAGCTCATGGCCCAGCTTCACCCGGACCGCGGCGGCAGCGACTATTTGGCCGCTAAGGTGAACCAGGCAAAAGATTTTCTCGCCAAAAGCGGAACAACTTCATAATTGCAAGGTTGCATTGCCGCATTAAACTGTGGCGTGTCACAAATAGAGCGCGGGGGAGGTCCCGCCCGCCGCGCAATTCATCCGTTAGCTCTTCTGATTATTAAGGAATTCCATGGCAATGCGTGTGCGCAAGGCAGTCCTGCCTGTCGCCGGCCTCGGCACTCGGTTTCTCCCCGCCACGAAAGTCATCCCCAAGGAGATGCTCCCGGTCGTTGATAAGCCGGTCGTGCAATACGCCATCGAGGAAGCCCGCGCCGCCGGGATCGAGGAATTCATCTTCGTCAGCGCCGACGGCAAAGAGTCCATCGCCGCGCATTTTTCCGCCCATCCGGTGCTTGAGAACGCCCTCGAATCCAAGAATAAATCGGCCGAACTCAAGCTTGTGCGCGACGCCAGCGTCCCGCCCGGCGCCGTCAAAGTGGTCATCCAGCGCGAACCGCTCGGCCTTGGCCACGCCGTTTGGTGCGCGAAGGAACTGGTGGGCCGCGAACCCTTCGCCGTGATCCTGCCCGACGATATGGTCCTGTCGCAAACCTCCTGCCTCAAGCAGCTCATCGACGCCCACGCCCAGGTCGGCGGACACGTTGTTGCGGTTGAAGACGTTCCGCGGGAACACACCAGCCGCTACGGCATTCTAGACGTAGCATCCGACGATGGCAGACTGGCCAAGGCACGCGGTTTGGTGGAAAAGCCGCAGCCCGACAAAGCGCCGTCAACGCTCGCCATCATTGGCCGCTACATTCTCGACCCGTCGGTTTTCGACGAACTGGATAAACACACCCGCGGCGCGGGCAATGAAATCCAGCTCACCGACGGGCTGAACCAAACCATGCCGCGCGTGGCCTTCCATGGCCTGCGCTTCGAGGGGACGAGATACGACTGCGGCACGAGAGTCGGCTTTGTCGAAGCGAACGTCGCGTTCGCGCTCGCCAATCCGGAACTCGCGCCATCGCTAAGGCCGCTGCTGGAGCGGCTTCTGGCGAAATAAGATAAGGGCTGAGGGGGGCTAATTTTTTTAGACCTTTGCTCGACAGGAGATAACGATGCGCATCGCGGTAATCGGATCAGGCTACGTGGGCCTGGTATCCGGAGCGTGCTTTTCAGAATTTGGCGTGGACGTTGTCTGCGTGGACAAGGACGAGGGCAAGATTGCTCGCCTGCTGAAGGGCGAGATTCCCATCTATGAACCGGGGCTCGATACGCTGGTGGCCGACAATGTCGCCTCCGGCCGTCTCACCTTCACCACCGACATTAAAACCGCCGTCGCCGGCGCCGATGCGGTGTTCATCGCCGTCGGCACACCCTCGCGCCGCGGGGATGGTCACGCCGATCTCTCCTATGTGTACGGCGCGGCTATGGATATCGCCGCCCATCTCACGGGCTACGCCGTCATCGTCACCAAGTCGACGGTTCCGGTCGGCACCGGCCGCCAGGTCGAACGCATCATCCGCGCCGCGCGTCCCGAATTGGAATTCGACGTCGCGTCGAATCCCGAGTTCCTGCGCGAAGGTTCGGCCATCAACGACTTCATGCGCCCGGACCGTGTCGTCATCGGCACCGAAAGCGAACGCGCGCAGAAAGTCATGCGTCAGCTCTACCGCGTGCTGTACCTGATCGAAACGCCCATCATGTTCACCTCGCTCGAAACCTCCGAGCTCATCAAGTACGCCGCCAACACCTTCCTCGCCACCAAGATCACCTTCATCAACGAAATCGCCGACCTCTGCGAAAAAGTCGGCGCCAACGTGCATGATGTCGCTAAGGGGATTGGTCTCGACGGCCGCATCGGCAAGAAATTCCTGCACGCCGGCCCCGGTTACGGCGGCTCGTGTTTCCCCAAGGACACGCTCGCCCTTGTGAAGACCGCGCAAGACTACGGCGCGCCGCTGCGCATCATCGAAACGGTCGTTGACGTCAACAACAAGCGCAAGCGCCAGATGGCCGACAAGATCATCGCGGCCTGCGGCGGCGACGTGAAGGGCAAAACCATCGCCGTGCTCGGCCTCACCTTCAAGCCGAACACCGACGATATGCGTGACTCGCCCAGCCTCGCTATCATCCCGGCCTTGGAAGACGCGGGCGCCACCGTGCGCGGTTTCGATCCCGAAGGCATGGACGAAGCCAAACACATGCTTCCCAAGGTCGTCTATTGCACCGACGCCTACGATGCCATGAAAGGCGCCGACGCCCTGGTCCTGCTCACCGAATGGAACCAGTTCCGCAATATCGATCTGCCGCGCGCCAAATCCCTCATGAAGGCCCCGGTCATCGTCGACTTGCGCAACGTCTATACGGCGGCGGATGTCAAAGCCGCCGGATTCAGCTACACCTCCATCGGCCGCCCTGATGTTAAGGTGCCGGATGTTAAAGTACCTGATCCGCAGCCCGCGGCTCAGCCGGACGCCGTCGCGGGTCCTAAACTTAAAGTGAGTAATCTTCGATCATGACCTATACGCACGCTTTCCATCCCACCGTCCTTCGCGAATACGATA
>CANJEU010000293.1 GCA_947473445.1 Fidelibacterota bacterium
GACGCGCCACACACAGGTCGAAGAATAAGACCCCTCATAGCCGGGGCGGTCATCGAGATTCCCGTCATCGCGGCGGTCGGCGGGCAACACTTCCAGCTTCAAGGTAGAGGCGACTTCTTTGTCGGTCAGAAGCGCGCAGGCGTCCACGGGCCCGTCGCCGACCCGCGCCACAGGAGCTTGCGCGCTCGATGTCCGCGCGCTCATTGAAGCGATGCTCAGCACCACCGCGACGGCGGCCACCACGCCAAGCACACCGGCTTCCGGACCAATTTTCATAACGATCTCCCGATCTTGAACTGAATTGTGCGCTGTCAGTATACCGTTTTCCGGCCAGTGGAAATACGCCGTGCGTTACGACTTCGGCGTGTGGTCCGAACCTACTGATCGTCGTCCCTATATCATTGATTTTTGTCCCCAAAACAGGTTATGCTCGGCGGTAAGGAAGATGCTCTTTGTCATCGTCAATCAGCCTGCAGAACGCTCGCGCGAAATGCGCCGGCGCGCAAAGGCGCGTCAGCGATCCTGAAAGTGCAGCAAAATGCAGCGTGACTGCAGCGTGCGGCCATGAGTGGCTTAAGGCATTGAGCCGCCTTGATAATTGTTAGATTTGCAGCGTGCAGCGTGCAGCGTACGAAACATTACAATGGGCTTCGATTAGGGCCGGCGGTTTCGGTAGAAATAGACGCCCGTTATAAAGGTCAGAACTCCGGCGAGCGCGAGCGGCAGCGCGAAACCGGTGAACTGTGCGATCGCGCCCATGGTCAGGCTTCCCGTGGCGACGCAGACGCGGGTTACGGTGTACCAAGTGCTGATGGTGCGGGCGCGCATCCTGTCATCGGCCACCATCTGTGTCGCGGTCTGGGTGCCGATACTGGTGATGCCGCCTAACAGCGACATCGCGGCGGCGAGCGGCACCGCAATCAGAAACGACGTATTGAGCGCGAAGGCCACCAGCGTCAGTCCCAGCAGCGTCAGCGAGACCACGCCCATGCGCAGGGCATTTTCATGATTATTCTTCTGGGCGATGAACAAGCCCGCACATATGGCGCCGGCGCCTTGGGCTGACGTCACGGTCGCAAGGGCGGCGACGCCAAGGCCGAATTTTGTGTCGACCACGCCCGCCATCAGATCGCTCAGCGGCCATGTCAGCAAGCTCGAGACCGCGATCAAGCTCAGCGCGGCCCGCAAGTCCGTATGGGTGGCCGCATAGCGCGCGCCCTCGACGATATCGGTCCATACCGCGGCCCGCAGCGGCCGCGTATCGGGCGCTTTGGCCGCTTGCGCCGGAATCTGCATCGCAAGAATTGAAGCAATCACGCCGAAGTAGCTCGCCGCATTCACGGCGAAGGAATACCCCGCGCCCACGGTTGCGATCGCAAGGCCCGATAGGCCCGGCCCCATGATGCGCGCGATATTGAACGTCATGGACGTGATGGCCACCGCGTTTCCAAGATTCTCCCGCGGCACGAGGCTCGGGACTAGGACGAGCCGCGCTGTTTGTGTCGCCGGTTGAATCACGCCCGATGCCAGTTGCAACAGGAAGATCAAGATCGGCGTGATGACGCCGGTGATGGTCAAGACGGCAAGAGCGGCGGCCTGCACTGTGGCCAGCACCTGCCCGATCAACGCGATTTTCCGCCGGTCGAAGCGGTCGGCCAGCGCGCCCACCACCGGGGCCACGATGATCGTCGGCATGAACTCGGCTGCAGCAACGGCGCCCAGCCACGCGGCCGATCCGGTCAGTTCCCACGTCAGCCAGCCGACGGCCACGCGCTGCATCCACGTACCGATCACCGACACCAGGCTGCCGGCAGTGAACATCGCGAAGTTTTTGTTGGCGAGGGTGCGGCGGAAGGCCGCGAACCGAGGGACACGTTCCATAAGCCTATCGTAACAGAACTTTTTGCCCCGCTTGCAATGTCGATTGCGAGACATCGGACATTGGATTTGCCTATAGTGCCGGGCCTCCTCCTGGAGAATCCGAACGCATGGCCGCCACGCCAACACCCTCCCAACCACCGGCGCAATCGCGTCTCGCACGTGCCGTCAGCACTGTCGCGAAAGTCGAGCCGGGCGAACTGCCCGCCGTGTTGGCCGCCTTCTTCCTGTTCTTCTTCGTGCTTGGAAGCTACTTCGCCCTGCGCCCCGTGCGCGAAACCGTTGCAACGGTTCTGGGACGCGATTACGTCGCCGATCTCTGGCTCTACACCGCGCTGTTTTCGATCGCCATCGTGCCCGGCTTCGGCTGGCTTGTGGCGAAGATCCGCCGCTCAATCTTGCTGCCGTGCATCTATGCGGCCGTTGCTGCGATCCTGCTCGTCGTCGGCATGTACTTGCGCATCGACGATGCGGGGGTCAGCGCCGAAACGCTGCGGGCTGACCCCGGTTATGTGATGGTCGGCTCGATCTTCTATGTGTGGATCAGTGTCCTCAACCTGATGCTCATCTCCATATTTTGGAGCTTCCTGCTCGAAATGTTCTCCAGTGAACAGGCGCGCCGTCTGTTTGGATTCATAGCCGCCGGCGGCACCGCGGGCGCGCTCGCAGGTCCCATCGTCACACGCCTTACCGTCGATTCCCTCGGCAACGCCGGCATCATGTACCTCGGTGCGGCCGGGTTTCTGATGGCCGTCGTCTGCCAGCGCATCCTCGTGAATATTTGGAACCGGCCGACGTCAGGAAGCACCACGCCACCTGCATCCGACCGGGGCCTCGGCGGCAATCCCTTCGCCGGAATAGCGATTGTCATGCGTTCCCCTTATCTTTGGGGCATCGCCTCATTCGTCGTGCTGCTCTCGGCCGCCAGCACGTTCCTCTACTTCGAGCAGTTGCGGATCGTCGAAGAAATTTTCCCTGATCGCGCGCGCCGTACTGAAGTCTTTGCCAATATCGATATTGCCGTGCAGTCGCTCACCGTCATCACGCAGCTCTTTCTCACAAGCCGCATCGCGAAGACCTTTGGGGTGCGCGCGCTTCTTACAATCGTGCCCGTAGTGATGGTCGTCGGTTTCGCGGTCCTGTCCTTCGCCGCGACGTTCCCCATCTTTGCCGGAGTCTTCATTCTGCGGCGCTGGGGCGAATACGCCCTCGTGCGTCCCGGCCGCGAGATGTTGTTCAGTAAGCTCGATACTGAAACGAAATACAAAGCGAAGAACTTTATCGATGTGCCGGTCTATCGTGCCGCCGACTATGTGGGCGGTCAGGTGAAGACAGCCCTCGACGCGGCTGGCGGAATCGGGCCGGCGGGCGCCATGATGGTCGCGTCGGTGCTCGCCGCCATTTGGGCGGTGAACGGCTGGTTGCTCGGCCGCAAGCATGACGATATGCCGCGTACGAGTATCCGGCGCGCAGAGGCACTCGCGGAGTAACAATGCCCGAAGAAGCCGTTTTTCTGACGCGCGATGGCGCGGTCGCGACGATCCATCTCAATCAACCGGCCAAGCGTAACGCCATCAGCATCGAGATGTGGCGCCAGATGCTCCAGTTGGTGGGCGCGGCCGACCGTGATCCTTTGGTGCGCGTCATCGTCATCACCGGCGAAGGCGGCGCGTTCGCCGCCGGATCGGATATCGAAGAGTTTGGTCAGGTCGCGCAGAATCCCTCGACGGCGCCGGCGACGGCCGAAATCATCCACCAATCGGAAAAGAAACTATACCGTGCCGGCAAGCCGACGCTGGCCAAGATCAGCGGGCCATGTGTCGGCGCCGGCTGCGGCGTCGCGCTCTGCTGTGATTTCAGGTTCGCCGACACCACGGCCCGTTTCGGGATTAC
>CANJEU010000294.1 GCA_947473445.1 Fidelibacterota bacterium
GAGAGATGCCAGTAGGCGCTTTCGTCCCAATAGAGGCCGGCGGGATCTTCAGCGGACGGCGCCGTGTGCCAATCGAAACCAAGCTCTTGCGCTTTTGTCTGCCAATCGGGACGGGGCGCAACAGGAATGCGCCGCATGTGTTACGCGCCGCCGCCGTACGAACGCGCGCCGCCGCCGAAACCGCCGCGGGTCGTGACACGCGTGGCCATGCCCTGGGGACCGAGCGACGTCGCGCCCGGCTGGACGCGGCCGACATTCGCGCCGCGCGAATAGAGGTATCCCGATTTATCACTATAAACCGGCCGCGACATGGCGCCCGCGCCGGGGGACAACATACGCCCCATCATATAGCCCATCATCATGGGCATGAAGAAACTGCCGCCGCTGCCGCCGTCGGCGGTTTTGACTTCGGCCTGTTCACACGGCGAGAAGCCCACGGCTTCGCACTCGGCTTGCGAGGTGAACTTTGGCGCCTGCGCGACGTGCTCGGTGCGCGCGGTTTCAAAGCCCTCGTTGCAGGACTGGGCATCCATTTCTTTCGCGCAGGTCGAGGGATCCGAATACATCATCGATTCCTCGGCGCCGTTATTCTGGTCGCAGGCCACCAGCGTGGTCGCGGCCGCGCCGGCCAGGAGGAACGTCACATAACGGGATTTACGCATTGAAATTGAACCTTCTAAATTCAGGCGCTCAGCGCCCCGGCGTTCAGAATCCCCATCGCAATGGAGAACGCGCCGAGCACGATACCATAGGCGACATTATCTTCCTCGATCCCCTGGCGCAGGCGCGGGATTAGGAACGAGACCGCTAGGAACGCCAGAAGCTGGCCCGCAAGGCCAATGGCGCCCCAGACCGCAAGCTCCAGCACGATGAACGTACCCGATGCGGTGCTGTGTAGAACGATCGCCATGCCGGCGGCTGTGCCGCCGAGGCTGTAGGCCGCCGCGCGGTTGCCGTTGCGGATCAGGCTGATCTCTTTATAGGGCGTAAGCATCACGTAGATCGCCAAGGCGGCGATCAGAAGGACGACGGTGGTGCCCAGGAAGGCAAGATACAGAGGCAGGGTGGTAAGCATTCACATATTCCCTTGTTGGGACCTCTCTAGCACTTTTTTTTGCCTGGGAATATGTCTGGCAACGCCCGTGACCGGCGCGATCTTCATTTTTGCCCGATTTGGAGAAGATGGCCCCAAATAGAAAAGCGGCGGCGGTTCGCAAACCGCCGCCCCGTCCGAGGTTTTAAGTATTAAACGGCTTTGCGACGCTTGGCCAAGCCGCCCATGGCGAGCAGACCAATGCCGAGCAGGCCGAGCGACAGCGGCTCGGGAACGCCATCCGGCGGCGCAACGGTGTTGTAGGACACGTTGTCGAACTCAAACGAATTGGAAGTGCTTGAGGCGACAACACGGTCAAACAGCATGTCCGACAGAATGTTGACATAGTACGTGCCGTTGATGCCCTGGTCGCCGTTGGCGCTGGCGGTAACGTCGGTACCGGTCACGGTTCCAACGGAGGCGGCGCCGTTGAAGAACTCCAGCGTGTTGAAGGTATCGACCGAACCCCAAAGCAGACCGAAGTACAGCATCGAACCGGGAAGCGTCAGGATGGCGGTGCCGGTGCCGGTGCTCAGGTACTGCGTCGCGTCCGGACCGGAGACGGTATTATCGCCGAACGGAACGCCATTGCTGTTCGAGATGAACGGCGCGGCATACTGACCAGACAAAGCACCGGTGACCGTCTGGCCATTCGGAACGAAGCTGACGTTGATGCCGCCGCTCATGCCGCCGGCAGGGCCGAGCGGAAGGTTGTCAAAGTTTGCGTAGTTCACGCCGACCGGCGCGCCGCCAACCAGCGGGCTCACGATGAAGGCAGCATTGGCGCTGCCGATGGAAACGCTCGTCGCCAGCACGATCGCCGCAAGAGAGGAGAATGAAAAAAGTCGAACGCGATTCATGGGAAATCCTTATTTGGGTAAATTGTGGACCGCGGAGAACGTCTGAACGCCAAGCGCGACGAATTCCACGATCTGTGAAATGCAATTCCCGTGCCGCCGACGCGCGGCCGCATTTGGAGGCGCGAAAGCGCGTGGTCGCATTTTAATGTAAGATTATGCGCGAATTATCGCTTTTAGCGCGCAGCCGCCCGTTGGCCACTCAGCCATTACGCATCATGCGCGTACGCTTGCGCACGGCGTTTCACACTCGTCGGCGATGGTATTGAATCGCCTCAGGCGGCGAAGGCCGCTCTTATGCCCGAAAATAAAGGATATCTGATGGACGGCGCCAACGCTTCAAATCCACAACATTGAAACCGCGCTCAGGCCCGCAGTGTAAAGTTACGCGCCACACACTTGCTGCGCGAGCACGAATGCGCCTTGACCGGACATAAATCGGCGCAAGCGAATTGAATTATGTTCGTTTTATTGCGGAACATTGGATATGGGGAGTCGTTGTCGAAAGTCCGGTTCAATTCGCCCGCACACCCTAGGGATCCCCCGGTTGGCTGGACCTCGAATCCCCTCCGCGCGAAGCGCGGAGGGAACTCCGCCCTCTTCGCGTTAGCGCCAAAACTTTTTAGTTGCGTTGACCACTCACAGCGTCATTTAGAACGCATAGCGAACCGTCGCGGCGACCATGCGCGGCGGCAGCGGGACGCACTGCACGAGCCCGCTGGTGCCTGGCACGCCGAACGTTGAGTTCGGGGTGGAGCCGATCACGCCTGCGCCGCCGCTGGTGCCGCCCGGTTCTCCTTGGCAGGCCCGCCGATTGAAGAGGTTGCTGACGGTGCCGGAGACGGAGACGCCGGTGTCGGCGATATTCTGTACGCCGATGCGAAGGCCCGACATGGCGTAGCCCTTCACCTTCTGAAGCGCATTGTAGATGGTAAGGTCGGTCTTGAAATCGCTTTGCCAATAGATGTTGTAGGTGAACGAAATCTCGTCGGCCGGCAGACTGATATCTTCGCCCGCAAGCGTGTAGGTGCTCGAGCCCGACATCGTCCAAGCCGGCAGCGGGAAATGCTTCCCGGCGAGGCTTACGCCCGCCGCCGGTTGCAGGAAGCCGGGCGGAACACTGAAGGAAAAGTCGATGTACTTGGCGCGCATATAGCTGCCGTTCCAAGACATCGTCCACGCGGGCGTCGGCTTCACATTCAAATCCCACTCGCCACCGTAGATGCGTGAGAGCGCCGCGTTCATGGTAATGTTGCTGCTCTGAACGCCCAGACACTGGCCCCCGTTCAACAGCTCCTGCGTACAGGCGCCGACGCCTCCTGGCCCGGTTGCCGGAAGAACAAAGGGCACGGCAACTTGCGTCTGCTGATTTTTATACTCGGACAGATAGGCGGAAAAGTTGGTGCGAAACGCGACATCGCCCGCGTACCAGTCGGATTTGAGCCCTACTTCATAGTCCTGAACCACTTCGGGCGCCGCCGTGGCAAAAACGGGATTGGCCGCGGAAGCGTCGAGTGCGCCCGACTTATAGCCTTTACGTGCGGTGGCGTAGAGCAGAGCGTCATCGGCGATGTCGTAGTCGAGCGACACTGTGTAGGTCAGTTTTTGGAAAGTGTCTTGGATGGATCGTGCGCAATTTCCGGGCGATAGCAGCACGCCATTGATATCGGTCAAGCCGCACGTCCGCGTGATGCCCGTGTAGGGAATGCCGTTGAGGACGTAAACGCCCGGATCGAAGACCGCATTGGCCACTGCCGCTGTGGAAGCCGGCGTCGCCGGAAATCGTAAAGTCGGCTGCGCGGTCCGCGAGGAGC
>CANJEU010000295.1 GCA_947473445.1 Fidelibacterota bacterium
ACGAACTGAAATGCGGCGTCAACGCTGGTCGCCCCTTCCGGCACGGTGATGTGGAAGGCGTAAACGTCGACCGGGTCGCGGCGCCATTCCAGACGTTGCCCCCCGGCAGTGATGATGAGGCCGCTGAGCTTGTCGATGGGCCCGCGCGGCGCGTGGTTGGCCGGCAGCCATTGGGGAAACAGAAGGGTTAAGGGACCGGGTGACACCGGGATCGTCTCGCGCACGCTGAAAATGCGTTGGGCTGTATTCGTGGCGTCGATTTCGAGCTTGAGGGTTCCGGGATAGGCCGTGTCCTGAGGCGAAGGGATCGGCACCGCGCGGGTGAAGTCCTCGGCGGCCGCAACGGACCCAGCGATCGCCGCGGCGATGAGCAGGGTCGCACCCAAATATCCGAGACGTCCCATCATTTCCCCCCAAGGCGCTGGACGGACTCAGCTTAGCAGCGGCTTCTGCAAGGAAAAGAAAGAAAAAGCCCCGCAAACGAGGTGATTCGTTGCGGGGCCTGAGTTACCACCGTGCGGCGTGATGGGGGATGGGAGATGCCGCGACGATGGATTCCTGAAACTGATTACAAAACGCTAGGCCGTCGCGAGCAACGCGTCGTCGAGCCCCATGACGGTACGCAAGTGAGCGCGGCCACGGCAAAGGCGGGACTTCACGGTACCCACGGGTTCATTCATGGCGCGCGCGACATCGTGCTGGCTGCCTTCATGTACGCCCAGAACCACAATCGCCTGGCGTTCGCTTGAAGACAGACGGCGCAGCGCCTGCATGGTCTGCTTGAGGAAGACACTGTTCACCTGGCTCGGCACCTGAACCCGCAGGCTGCCGTCGTCGGCCATTGCGACGTAGCGGCGGTCGAGCGTCTCGCGGCGCTTCTGACTGATGAAGACATTGCGCATCAGCGTGAACAGCCACGATTTGAGGCTGGTTCCCTGCTGGAAAAGAGCCTGCTTACGGAGCGCGCGTTCGACGCAATCCTGGACGAGATCATGCGCGTCGTCCTCGTTGCGGGTCAGCACGCGTGCGAAGCGCGCAAGGTCCGGAAGCAAGGACTGAATGTCGTTTTGAAACGCGCTCATCTTGAAACTCCCTTTCGTTTCCCCAGGATCCCCTTCTGGAATCCGTCCGTCACACCTGAGAGGAGAGTGGATGATCGCCTCATAAAATCGCGATGTGGAAAACCGGCCAGGGGCGTAAAGAAAACATGAGCGCCCGCGGTAGCGGCCAAGGCGCTGCGCGCGCGAAGAGGCGCTTCGCTCGGCCCGAAAATTCAACCGTAGTGCATTGTAATATGGTCTTTTTTTTGCCGTTGGCCCTGGCGCGCGGTCGGGAATGACGCGACGATTCAGGCGCCTTCACCGCATAAAAAAAAGATAAAGAAAACGTCCTACGGGCGGGGCCGCGCGCGGTGTGTGGCGAGAGCGAGTCCGCCAAGCCCAATTACCGCCAGGATCAATGCCGCACCGTCCAGGCTGAGGCGCAGCCCGGCGCTTGCGCCCGGCTTACCGCTATAGAGATAGAGCAGCACCGCGCAAACAACCGCGAGATAAGCCAAATATTTGAATTGCTGCATTGAAATGCCCCACGTCCACGCCTTCAAGCCAGCAACGCACGACCGTTCACACTGGTTGCCGGCCTGGGGCGCTAGGCAGTGGCCGGGGCGGTGTCGGCTGGCGCTTTGGAAGGGGCCGGCAGAGACTTGAGGGCTTGCCCGGCAAGTTTGGGATCTTGCGCGACGACGGCGGCCGGGAAGCGGAGCGAGATTTTAAGGCCCGGCGTGTTGTCTTCGAGCTTCAATTCGAGGCCGTGGGATTTCGCTACCGCGGCCACGAGCGCCAGGCCTAATCCGCTGCCCGGCGACGTGCGGCTTTGCTCCAGCCGGAACAGGCGTTCAAGCACTTTGTCCTTATACTCGTCGGGAACCCCTGGCCCGGTATCGCAGACGATGATGACGGGTAGACCTTTTTGGCGGGTGAGTACAACCGTGACCGCGCCTTCGTCAGTATATTTAATCGCATTGTCGATCAGGTTGGCGAGGGCCTGCGCAAGAAGATTGGGATCTCCTTTGACCATCAGGCCTTGTTCAAATCGCGTAACGAACCCAAGACCCTTTTCTTCCGCGAGAGGACCGTAAAGATCAGCCACCTCCTCGGCTAACGTGTGCAAATCGATCTCGATGAAATTCTTCTGCGTGCCAGCTTCCGCCCGCGCAACGCGCAGGAGCGCGGCGAAGGTCGCCAGCAGACTGTCGGCGTCGTCCAGGGCGCCTTCGATAGCCGTGCGCTGGGCGGAATCGGCGACGTGGCGAAGAGAATTCTCCAGCCGGCTGCGCAGGCGGGTCAGCGGCGTGCGCAAGTCATGCGCCACACTCTCGGAAACCTGCTGCATGCCGCGCATAAGTCGCTCAATCTGATCGAGCATCGAATTGATGCTTACCGAAAGCTGGCTGAGTTCATCGTTCCGCAAGCTGACCGGCACCCGTTTGCTGAGATCGCCCGACATAATGCTGCGGCAGGTTCGCGTCACGGACTCGATACGCCCCATGATCGTTCGGCTGAAGATGTACCCGCCGATCAGTCCCAGGCCCACGGTGAGCGCAAGACCCACATTGAGAGAGTCCTGCAGGCGCTGACGAAACACCCGGGCGGCGCGGATGTCGCGCCCGACCAGCAGCCGCACGCCACTTTCCTGATCCATGAGTTGCAGCGCCCTGACATCGGCGCTCGCGGGTGTGGCGCCCCGGTTATCGCTGGTCGTGAAGTTGATCCAGACATCGTCCGCCCCCTCGCTGCGTTGCGGCCAGACACGCATGTTTCCCGCCAACGGATTTCCGAGACGATCAACGAGCAGGTAAACGCCGTCGCGATTGGTATTGGGGTCGGCACGGCGGTTGACCGCCATGATCAAGCCTTGGACGCCGGCGCGCTGCAGACTCTCCTGGAAGGTCACCACTTCCGCTTCGATCGTGGCTTCGACCTGTTGCTCGGCAAAGCCCGCGGTGGCCCAGAAGACGAAATAGAACAGGCCCCCAACGGAAACGCCGAAAATCAACGTGTAGACGACCGCAAGCCGGAACGTAAACGACCTGAAAATGCGGAGGACGCGCTGCATAACTGCGGATCAGGCGGCGGGTTCGAGCTTGTATCCAGCGCCGCGGACGGTATGCAAAATGGGCTTATCGAAGGGCTTGTCGATTTTTTGGCGCAGGCGGCTGATGTGCACGTCGATGACGTTGGTCTGCGGGTCGAAGTGATACTCCCAGACATTCTCTAGCAACATCGTACGCGTCACAACCTGGCCCGCATGGCGCATGAGATATTCCAGTAAGCGGAACTCGCGCGGGTGCAGGTAGACGCGCTTACCTTGGCGCACGACCTTGCGCGCCAATAGATCCATCTCCAGATCGCCGACCTTCAACTGCGTATTTTCGGGCACTGTGCCAGAGCGGCGCAGCAGCGCTTCAAGACGCGCGAGCAGTTCAGAGAACGCGAACGGTTTTGCGAGGTAATCGTCCCCGCCTGCTTTCAATCCCGCCACGCGATCCTCGACCTCGCCGAGCGCACTGAGGAAGAGCACCGGTGTTGCGATATTCGATTTGCGTACGGACTCGACGATCGAAAGACCATCCGGACCGGGCAGCATCCGGTCGACCACCATGACGTCGTAGGGTTCCGAGAGCGCGAGGAATAGGCCTTCGCGGCCGTCAGCGGCGTGATCGACGGCGTAGCCGCTTTCGCGCAATCCCTTGGTGA
>CANJEU010000296.1 GCA_947473445.1 Fidelibacterota bacterium
GATGATCCATGCCCTCGCGAGCCTGCCGAGCCATCCTGAAAGCGTGCCCGTCAACTTGTTGGTGCAGGTGGCAGGCACGCCGCTCGATAAAGTGAAGAAACTCGACCAACTCGACTTCGTGCGCACAGTCGCCACGGCTCGTATCACGATGCCCCATTCGATGGTGCGTCTGTCGGCGGGCCGCGAAGAGATGAGCGATGAGATGCAGACCCTATGTTTCCTTGCTGGCGCAAATTCCATCTTCACCGGCGATAAGCTTCTGACCACACCGAACCCGGGCGCGGATCACGACATGGGTCTGCTGGGCCGCCTCGGCATGCGCCCGATGCCGTAAGGCGCGGCCGTGACGCGCAGACCGCCGGCTTGGTTTGAGGCGGGGCTGCCGCACATCTGGGCGCCCTACACGCAAATGAAAATCGCCGCGCCGCCGCTGCCGGTCGCGCGGACCGACGGCGTGCGCATCACGCTGGCCGACGGGCGCGAGCTGATCGACGGCATCGCGTCGTGGTGGACCGCCTGTCACGGCTACAATCATCCTTACATTCGTGCCGCCGTCGCCAAGCAACTCGAAGTGATGCCGCATGTGATGTTCGGCGGTCTGACGCATGAGCCTGCGCTAACCCTTGCGCGCCGCCTTGCCGCGCTGCTGCCGGGCGATCTCAACCGCGTGTTTTTCACGGACTCCGGATCGGTCGCCGTCGAAGTCGCGCTCAAGATGGCGGTGCAGTATTGGCTGAATAAAGGTGTGCGCGGCCGCACGAAGTTCATTGCCTTCAAGGGCGGCTATCACGGCGACACGACCGGGGCTATGTCGGTGACCGATCCCGACGAAGGCATGCACAAGTTGTTCGCGGGGCTCTTGCCCGAACAATATGTGCTCGATTTGCCGCGGGATGATGAAACCGCCGCGGCGCTCGAACGCTTTATTGCTGTGCATGCCGACAAACTCGCCGGTGTAATTGTAGAGCCCTTGGTGCAGGGCGCGGGCGGCATGCTGATGCATGAGGCCGCTGTGCTGCAGCGGCTGCGGCGCCTTGCCGACAAATATGAACTTCTGTTGATCTGCGACGAGATTTTTACCGGTTTCGGGCGCACCGGCGCGATGTTCGCGAGCGAAGACGCGGGCGTTGTCCCCGATATCATGTGCCTGTCCAAAGCGCTCACGGGCGGGACCATGGCGCTGGCGGCCACCATCGCGCGCGACCATGTGTTCGCAGCTTTCTGGACCGACAAGGCCGATCAGGCGCTGATGCACGGTCCGACGTTCATGGCCAATCCGCTGGCTTGCGCGGCGGCGAACGCTTCGCTCGATCTGTTCGAGGAAGAGCCGCGCCTCGCGCAGGTTGAAGCGATCTCACAGGCGCTGCATGAGGGTCTTGCGCCGTGCCGGGGCCTTCCCGGCGTGAAAGACGTGCGGGTGCGGGGCGCCATCGGCGCGGTGGAGCTGACCCGCATTGAAGATATAAAAGCGCTGAAGGCGAAGTTTGTGGAAGAAGGCGTATGGGTGCGCCCCTTCGGCAATATCGTCTATCTCACACCCGCGTTCACCATCGCGGCCGACGATCTTGCGCGCCTCACGGGCGCCATCGTCAAAGTTCTCAAGGCTTGACGATGACGGCGTAGGCCACATCGTAGGTCACCGTAATCCCACGCTCGAATTGCCGTAGGAGTTTGCGCATTGTACCGGGGGTGAGCGGCGGGCGGCTGGCATCGGGCACGTGCGTGCCGATCTGCTTCCAATGCGTCAGAAAGGCCGTCGCGTTGCGATATGATCGCGGGACAGATTCTGTCTCAATTTCGACGCGCAAGTCCCTTGGCATCATGTGCGCAATATCCTTCGCGGACGGATAATTGCGCATCGCTGAAGCCGTGCCGAGCTTGAGGTGGGCGTTGCGCCACTCGGGAAAACTCTCGGCCGTCAGCGTGCTGAAGGCGAGAACGCCCCCTGGCGCGAGCAGGTCGATAAGTCCGCGCAAAGATCCTGGCAGGTCTTCGAACCACTGAAAGACGAGACTCGCGCAGATCAAATCCATGCTGCCCGGCGCGATGGCAAGGCGTTCGCCGTCCATGACGGCAAAGCCGGCATCCTCCCTTTTGAGACCCGCGCGGGTATGGCGGACCATGGGCTCGGACAGATCGGTCAGCAGCCACCGGCCGTCCGTGAGATCGGGGGCAAGGGCCTGATGCAGGAATCCGGTGCCGCAGCCGATTTCCAGCACGCGCGGCTGCGGCGCGAGAGGCAGGCCTGAGATTCGGCGCGCGAGACGCGAGGCAACCTCGCGCTGCACGTCCGCAGCGCTGTGATAGGCATCGGCGGCCGCGCCAAACGTTGTGGCCAGCGTGCCCTTAAGGCTGGTAAGGCGCGTCAATCGACCCTGCTCCGGCATGGGAAGTGGCCGTCAAACCAGCGGTTTTGACCGGTCGTGTCAAGGTGCGATACGATCCGCCCGGCAGGAGATTATCGCATGGCAATCACAACGGCCCTTCGCAAATCGCGCGCGCATACGTCCGATACGATCTCGGCGCTGAAGGCGCTGCTGGGCGATCGTCTATCGACCTCGCCGTCCGTGCTCGAACGGCACGGCAGCGATCTGTCTTACCACAAGCCCGCGCCGCCCGACGCCGTGGCCTTCGCCCAGTCCCTCGACGACGTTGTGCGTATCGTGAAGATCTGCGCGGCCAACGGCACGCCGATCATTCCCTACGGCACAGGGACCTCGCTCGAAGGCCATGTGGTGGCTGTTGAAGGCGGCATCAGCCTCGACGTCACGCAGATGGATCGCGTCCTGAAAGTGAATGCCGAGGACATGGATGCCGTGGTGGAGCCCGGCGTCACCCGCAAAGCGCTCAATTCTCATATTCACGACACAGGCTTGTTCTTCCCGATCGATCCGGGCGCCGACGCCTCGCTGGGCGGCATGGCCGCGACGCGGGCCTCGGGCACCAATGCCGTGCGCTACGGCACTATGCGCGAGAATGTGCTCGCCCTGCAGGTGGTCACCGCCGACGGTAATGTTGTGCGCACTGGCGGCCGGGCCCGGAAATCGGCGGCGGGCTATGATCTCACGCGCCTGTTCGTCGGTTCGGAAGGAACGCTGGGCGTCATCACTGAAGTCACGGTACGTCTGCACGGCATACCGGAAAAGATCGCCGCGGCTGTGTGCTCGTTCGACACGCTCGCCGGCGCCGTTAACACGGTGATCGCCACGATCCAGTCTGGCATTCCCATCGCGCGCATCGAACTGCTCGACGATGCCCAGGTGAAATGCGTCAACGCGTATTCGAAGTTGACGTATCCGGAGAAAGACACGCTGTTCATGGAATTCCACGGCACGACCGCCGGGGTGCAGGAACAGGCCGAGTTGGTGCAGGCGATCGCCAGCGATAACGGCGGCAGCAATTTCTCGTGGACCGCCCAAACCGAGGACCGCGCGAAGCTCTGGCAGGCGCGTCACGATGTCGTCTGGTCGGTGAAATCGGCCAAGCCGGGGTGGGACCTGTTCGTCACCGATGTTTGCGTGCCGATCTCGCACCTGACCGATGTGATTGTCGCCACCAAGGCCGACATCGACCGCGAAGAGTTCCTCGCACCCATCGTCGGCCATGTCGGCGATGGAAACTTCCACCTCGCCGTGGCCGTCGATCCCAAGGATCCTGCCTACCTTCCTCGTGTCGAAGCTATGAGCGATCGCCTGGTCACCCGTGCCCTCGCGGCCGGCGGCACCTGCACTGGCGAACACGGCGTCGGA
>CANJEU010000297.1 GCA_947473445.1 Fidelibacterota bacterium
GGTCTCATAATCGATATGATTGCTCATGTGAGTAATGATCGCCCGCTCGGGCTTGAGGTCGGCAATCCATTTGAGCGCTTTGGCCACGTGCGCGTGGGTTGGATGCGGTGTCAGGCCGTATGCGCCCACGATCCAAAGTCTCGCCCCGCGAATGCTGACCCGCGCCGCCTCCGGCAGCTCCAGGATGTCCGTCGAATACACGACGTCGCCGAACCGGTAGCCGATGGTTTCGCAGTTGCCGTGATCCTGGGCAAACGGAACCACCGCGATCTCCTGAACCTTGAACGGCGTACCCGCTGCGATGATGTTGGGAACCAGCCACGGCCTGAAAATGGGCGCGCCCTCCGGGATGCCTTTAAACGCGTAGCCGAACCTGGCTTGAATCTGCTCGAGCGTGTCGGCGGTACCGTACGCTGCCAGGGGCTGCTTGGTGACCCGATTGACCTCACGCAGTTCGTCGAGGCCATGGATGTGGTCGGCGTGGGCATGCGTATAGATAACAGCGTCGACCGTCTGGACCCCGGCGTCGAGCATCTGCTGGCGGAGGTCGGGAGATGTATCGACGAGAAGGCGGGTTGCCCCCTCCTCCACCAATATCGACGCCCGCCGGCGCCGATTGCGTGGATTGATGGGGTCGCAGTCGCCCCAGCCGGTTGAAATGGACGGAACGCCGGGGGCTGAGCCCGAGCCGAGGATGGTGACTTTCATCGCGCACATAACGGAAAGGTAGGGCGTGTGGTCCCGAAAGGCCAAAAAAAAGACGCGCGCCTGGCCGGGCGCGCGTCTCGTAGCTAGAGCGAGGCTTGATTAGAAGTTGAAGCGGACACCGCCTATGAAACGCGGGCCGAACTTCTCGTATTCGATCGGGTTCTGGTCGCTCACCCCGTAACGGCGAGCACCTTGGTTCGTCAGGTTTACAGCATCGACGTAGGCTTCGATGTTGCTGTTGACCTGATATCGGACCGACAGATCGAGTTCTTCGTCCGAATCCCAATAGATGTCGCCGTTGTCGACCGGGTAAAGAGCGCCGGCAATGGTGCGATACGTGCCGACCGACTGACCCCACGGTGAACGCCACTGGTACGCAAGGCGCACCGAGAAGTCGTACTTTTCGTAGGTGAGCTGGACGTTATAGAGAACGTCCGAAGAGCCGAGCAGCGGGATGGTCCGCGCCGCGACACCGGGCAGAGCGGCGAGATTGATCTTCGAGTCCGTAAGGGTGATCGACGCATTCGTGCCGAAGCCGCCGAGCCATTCTGGACCGTTGTAGTCTTCAACGAGGTCTTCGATGTTGCCGGTAAAGGCGACTTCGATGCCTTTCAGATGACCGTCGCCGGCGTTGCCGACAGCGGTGTAGGCGTAGCCCGAACGGTCAAGTGTCGGCGTGTCGAGCGTATCGAGACCGAATACGCGCGAGGTCTGGACCAGGGCGTCCTTGATATCTTTGTAAAACACGCCCGCCGAGAAGTAGCTCGTCTGGCTGATGTACCACTCGAGGTACGCATCGACGCCCATCTGCTTTTCAGGAAGCGCGGTCGGATTGCCGCCCGAGATCGACTGGTTGGCGTCGCTGATGGTGAAATTCGGACGCAGATCGTCGAAATCCGGACGTGAGGCCGACGAGGTAAAACTGACGCGGGCCTTCATGTCGGGCTCGATATCCCAGTTCAGGTGAACGCTGGGATAGAACAGCGTGTCGGAATTACCAACGTTCACCAGCCGGTTTTCGGCCGGCGTCGTTCCGGTCGCCGGGAACAGGACATAAGCGCGGCCATCATTCTTGATGTGCTCAACGCGCACGCCGTACACGATGTTGCCCCAATCGAAATTGGTGGTTCCCATCAGGTAACCCGCGAGGATGTCTTCGCCGACTTTGTAGAAGTTGGCGCTGGTGTCCTGGCGCGCCGCGGTGCCGGCGTTGACCAAGCCTTCAACGAAGTTGGTCGTGAAGTCCTTGTCCGTGTAGCGGAACGTATACTTTAGGTCCTGCGTGCCGAGGTAACCGATGGTGTTGCTGTTGACGAAGGTGCCGTACGTCGGAACGGTGGCGAAGGCGGATTGGGAGTAGCTGGTCTCGCGCGACTTCTTGATACGGGTCGTATAGAGGCCGCCGAACTCGACCTTGGTTTCAAGGCCGCCGAACGAGATCAGGCGATCGACGTCCATCTTTGCGGTGTTGGCGATGGTCACGTCGCCGCCCCAGAGGCTGCCGATAGACTGTAGAGGGAATGCGAAATCCTCGAGGTTCGTGACCTGGGCGCCCTTCGTGCGCGCGGCGGTCGTGCCGCCGGTGCGGAAGAAGGTCACAAAGTTCTTCGCGGTATCGCGGAAGTCATAGTCAATCGTTGGGCGCTGATCAAACGCACTCGGGCTTTGGAGCGCGGCGGTGACTGGCGTATCGCGGCCGTCGAGCGTCCAGGTGTAGTTGTAGCGCCATGAAACGTCCCAGGCGCCAAGGGCATGCTCGCCGCCCAATGTGCTGGTGGACATACGCTCCTTGGTGTCGCGGTAGTCGATGCGCGCATTGATGCGCGCGCCATAAACCGTGCCCTGCTTCGGATTGTTCGGGGTGACAAACGCTTGGCTGGTGTAGCCATTGCCGGCGGCGTCGGTGCCCTGGTCGAGGCGGACGATGAAGTTATCGCGCAGTTCATCGTCGTGATAGAGCGTGTAGATCGTGCTGGCGAACACGCCGTTGTTCTCGTCCCAACGATAGTCGAGACGCGTCGAGCCCGAGATATTCTGCCGGGTCAGGCGGTAGTGCTTATTTTCGTGCTCGCGCGCGAAACGCTCGCTGGGCTCGAAGGTATTGCTGAGGTACGGATCGGTTTCCCAGTTATCGGTCGCCATCTCGCGGCTGTAGAATGAGCCCTGCGCGACGATTCCGAAGTTATCGCCGAAGGTATTCGAGTAGACGAGCGAGCTGTCGTACTCCATGCCGCCGCCGAGATCTACATAGCCCGCCGCGAGCTTTCCGGTGATCTTCTGGCCGTCGTAATCGAACGCGCGGCGCGTGCGGATATCGACGTTACCCGCGACGGTCCCGCCAGGCATAGAAGGTAGGATGGCCTTTTCAACAGTAATCTGGCTGGCGATGGCCGAAGGAATATTGTCGAACCGTGAATCCCGTCCCTGCGGGCTGACGACGCTGAGGCCGTCGAACGACAAGGTCGTCCAGTACACAGGCGCGCCGCGCAGGTTCACATAACGCGCCTGCCCTTGGTCACGTTCGATCGCAACGCCCGGAAGGCGGCCGACTGCGAAGGCAATGTTCTGGTCGGGCAAGTTACCGACGGCGTCGGCCGAGAGCACGCTGACGAGCGAGGAAGATCCGCGCTGAACGAGCAGCGCAGCCGCGTTGCTATCCGCAAGCGGACGTCCGGTGATGACGATTTCTTCGACTTCGCCCGCGGCGGCAAGCTGGGTTTCGGCTGCGGCGGCGAGCGTACTGACGAGCACGGCAACGGTGCTGACGGTCGTGAAAAGCATAGTGCTACGCGCGCGCTGCGTACAGCCGTTGCGGCCCTTAGACATTCTGATCTCCTGTGAAACTTAGCCCCAGCCGTTGGTGGCTAACGGCCGCCGGGGAATATCACCGGAACCATGACGTTCTGTTTTCAGACTTGTGACGGTTTCACGACTGCCGCGACGTGTGGCGCGAATGCATCACGTTCAATCAACGCGTCCTGGCGGGCGCGCCCAAAAATCGTCATATTTTTGTAGCGTTTGAAATCGTCGGCCTCCGA
>CANJEU010000298.1 GCA_947473445.1 Fidelibacterota bacterium
CCATCACGGCGTTGCGGAAGGGCGTCCCGTCCCTTTTATAGTTGAGGATCTCGACCATGACGGGACGGCGCGCCTCGATGCCGCTCCTCAAAAGGTTGGTCAAAGCCTCCTCGGTTTCGGGGCCGGCGAGGAAACGGCAGTTCCGCCCAATGACCTCGTCCCGGCCATAACCGGTCAGATCGACGAAGGCTTGGTTGCAGTCGATGATCGGATTGTCCTTCTGCCGGGGATCGCTGACGACCGCCGCGATTGGACTAGCGGCGATCATATCGGCAAGTGCTGTGGCTCTATCGATTACGCCCATGCGTCTTTCCTGCCCCCTCCAAGGCCTGTCCTTATGGACAGATAGCTAACCCGCTTCCAAACCGCGTTAATGGCGGACTCGAGGATTATACGCCTCCGACTGGTCAGCGGATCATCAGGAAAATCACCCCATGAACCATATGCCGCACCCCCTTTGCGGGTCTTCCACCGACGAAAAGCCGTTTGTGCCAGATGAGGTGCAGGAGGCCATTCGCACGCTCCTGCGCTGGACCGGCGACGACCCGGCGCGCGAAGGTCTCGTCGACACCCCCGTCCGCGTGGCGCGCGCCTGGCTCGATTGGTGCCGCGGCAACCTCGAAGATCCCGGCGCGTATCTCGATCGCACGTTCGACGAGGTCGGCGGTTACGATGAAATCATCGTGCTGCGCGATGTTCCGTTCCACTCCCATTGCGAACATCACATGGCCCCCATTGTCGGCAAGGCGTCCATCGCCTATCTGCCCAAGAACCGCGTCGTGGGAATCTCTAAACTGGCCCGTGTGCTGCACGGCTACGCGGCGCGACTTCAGGTGCAAGAACGCCTCACCGCCCAGGTGGCGCAGTGCATCTGGGACCATCTCCAGCCCCAAGGCGTCGCCGTTCTCATCGAAGGCAGCCATGGCTGCATGACCAGCCGCGGCGTGCAGACGCCGGATGTCGCCATGATCACAACCAGAATGCTCGGCTGTTTCCAGGATGACCCGGCACGGCGCAAGGAAGCACTAGCCCTCATGCGCCGGTGAAGACATGAGATGCGGCATCATCGGCGCGGGTCTAGCGGCACTGACCTGCGCCGGAGAACTCAAGGCGGCCGGATGCGAGGTCCGCCTCTTCGATAAGGGGCGCGGGCCCGGCGGGCGCATGTCGACCCGCCGTCTCACCACCCCCTTTGGCGCCACCGAGCTTGATCATGGCGCCCCCTATTTTGAAGTCAGCGATCCCGGATTCCGGCGCATTGTGGAAGAATGGCGGCGCGAGGGACTCGTCGTCCCTTGGCGCGAAGCCGGATCCCGGGCCTGGATCGGTTTCCCGCGCATGTCCTCGCTCATCTCGGGCCTTGCCGCCAGGCACGATGTTTCCTGGCAGACCTTCGTGGGCGGTCTAATTCGTAACGATGGCGCGTGGCAGATATCAACTGATCAAGGCTTGCAGGGTCCGTTCGACGTGGTGGTGACCGCCGTTCCGCCCGAGCAGGCGATCCCATTCCTTGCCCTGCATGATCTGGACATGGCGCGCACAGCTTCGCAGGCGAAAAGCCGCGCCTGCTGGACAGCGATGTTCGTGTTTGGCGAAAAACTTGCGACCTCGCCCTACCCCCGCCGAGGCAATGCGTCTCTGGCGATGGCCCTGTGTAATCGCGCCAAACCCGGCCGGACCGGCCCCGAGTCCTGGGTTGTGCACGCCACTCCCGAATGGTCGACCGCGCACATCGAACGCGACCCCGCCGAAGTTGCGCCGCTGCTGCTTGCCGCCTTCCAGGATCTTTTGGACCTTCCCGCTCTGCCGCCGGTCGAGGCCATCGCGCACCGCTGGCGTTACGCGATGTCCGATGGTATCGGCCGCAGCGTTCTGTGGAACCGCGGGCTCAAACTCGGCGCCTGTGGCGACTGGCTGCCGGGCATCGGCGTTGAAGGCGCATGGTTGTCGGGCCACAACCTCGCCCATTTGGTCATGGGTTCGGAGCGCGAAATCAGCGCGGGACTCACCGCGGCCCTGAGGGCCAGCATGTGAGCGGTGAAGCGCAGGTGCCGCGCAAGCGGCTATTCGCCTACGCGCTCCCCGGAATTGTCCTGGCGATTCCCACGCTGCCCGTTGCGATCTACCTTCCGGCGCTGTACGGCACCGAACTGGGGATGGCGGCAGCGGGACTCGCGCTCCTTCTCGCGCGCACGGCCGATGTGCTCACCGATCCGCTCGTCGGGGTGTTAAGCGACACCTGGCGGGCGAAGTGGGGCCGGCGCAAACCTTGGATCGCGGCCGGCGCCCTGCTTGGGGGTCTTGCGCTGATTCAACTTTTCCAGCCGCCCCCGGACGTGACCTTCACCTATTTGACGGTTTGGTCCCTCCTTCTTTATGTCGGTTGGACCATGATCAGCGTGCCCTACAGTGCATGGGGCGCGGAAATGTCGGCCGATACTCATCAGCGCACGCGCATCACATCCGCGCGCGAGGGCGCCATGCTCGTTGGCATCCTCCTTGCCGGAGTCCTGCCGGCCGTCGTCACCGGCTTCGGCCTCACCGAGCGTGACGCTCTTCGCATTGCGAGCGTGCTTGCGGTCGTCATCGGTGCTCCGCTCATCTTGTGGATGCTCATCGTCGTTCCCGATCCGCTGCCGCAGCTTGCCGGCCCGGCGGCGCAGCGCGTGCCCCCATGGACCCGGCGACGCCTGATCGAGGAAGGCAAAGTTCTCGCGGCCAATGCTCCCTTCCGCACGTTGATCATCGCTTGGTTCATCAACGGCATCGCAAACGGCATTCCAGCCGCGCTTTTCCTCCTCTATCTCGAACACCGCCTGGAGGCAGGGCCAGCCGCGCGCAGCGCTCTGATCGTGATGTATTTCCTCTGCGCAATCCTCATGATGCCGGCCTGGGTAGCGCTCAGCCGCCGTTACGGGCGGCACCGCGTTTGGTGCTGGGCCATGATTGCAACCTGTGCCGCTTTCATATGGGTGCCATTGCTCGGGCCCGGCGACATTGTCTTGTTCGGGGTCGTGTGCGCGGTGACGGGCTTCGGGCTGGGGGCCGACCTCGCCCTTCCGCCGGCTCTGCAGGCCGACGTCGTCGATCTGGACGTCGAGCGCAGCGGGCGCAACCGCGCGGGCCTCCTGTTCTCTTTGTGGGGGATGGCGTCGAAATTCGCGCTCGCCGCCGCGGTCGGCATCACCTTCCCCGTCCTCGGATTTTTCGGCTTCGAGGCGCGGGGCCCGAGCCCGCAAGGCATCGTCGTCTTGGCCGTCGTTTATTCGCTCGTTCCCGTCGGTTTGAAACTGTTCGCAATTGCAGTGATGTGGAACTTCCCAGAACACACCGCCAAACGCGATCCAACTTCTCATCCTGCATGCAACGAGTGAGGGTAAATATGATTGAAGCTTTGAAGCGCCGGCCGGCGCAGAGCCTTCGCGCCACATTGATCGCACTTAGCCTCTTTGTGCTTTCTGCCTGCGGCACCGCCATGAAAGCCGAGGATTTTGCAAACAGCCAGCCCCGTCTCGAGATCGAGACGTTTTTCGCCGGTAAGGTCAAAGCGTGGGGCATGTTCGAAGATCGCTTCGGCAAGGTCCGGCGTCAGTTCACCGTCGATATCGATGGCACCTGGGACGGCCGCCAACTCGTCCTTGATGAACGCTTTCTCTATTCCGACGGCGAACGGGAACGGCGCGTCTGGACCATCGTCAAGACGGGCGAACATACCTACACCGGCACCGCCGGAGACGTCATCGGC
>CANJEU010000299.1 GCA_947473445.1 Fidelibacterota bacterium
GAGCCCGCTTCTTCCGGGCCGAGGCAATGAGATTAAGACTTTCGATGAGGATAGAGAAGCCGATCGCGAAGTAGAGATATCCGCGCGGAATATGGAAGTGGGCTGCGTCGGCCATCAGCGCCATGCCGACGAGCAACAGGAATCCAAGGGCCAGCATCTTCACCGTCGGGTGACGATTGACGAAGCTGCTGACCGGTTCGGCCGCGAACATCATGACGAGGATGGCGATGACGATCGCGGTGATCATCACTGGAAGATTGTCGGTCATGCCGACGGCGGTGATGACGGAATCGAGCGAGAACACCACGTCTAGAATGACGATCTGCGTGAGGGCGGCGGCGAAGGTGATCGTCGCACGCGATGACTCCTCCACTTCGCCTTCCATCGAATTATGAATTTCGTGCGTGCCCTTGTAGAGGAGAAACAGGCCACCAAATCCGAGCACGACATCACGCCAGCTGAGCGCGAAATCTCCGATGGTCACGATCGGCGTTGTCAGGCCGGCGATGAAAGAGACGCTGGTCAGCAGTGCGATCCGCATAAGCAGCGCAAGGATCAAACCGATCCTGCGCGCTTTCTGCTGCTGATGCGCAGGCAGGCGGCTGGAAACGATCGACAGGAAGATGACGTTGTCGATGCCGAGCACGATCTCGAGCGCCGTGAGTGTCAGCAGCGCGGCCCATAGATCGGGGGTCGTCAGGAGTTCCATCATGATGTCGTCATGCTTTCGTCGGTTTGAGTGTCGCTATTGAGCCGTTTTAAGTTCGCGTTCCAGCTTACGCCAGCGCGCGACGTTTCGGTTGTGCTCTTCCAGCGTAGCAGCGAAGGCGTGTCCACCCGTGCCGTCTGCGACGAAATATAACTCGTTCGTCTGGAGTGGTTTCAAGACCGCCGCGAGAGCGGCTCGTCCGGGATGACAGATCGGTGACGGCGGCAAGCCAGTTACAAAGTAGGTGTTATAGGCGTTCGGGGCATCGAGATCGGCGCGTGTGATCGCGCGGTCGAGCTGGCCCGCCTCGGGCGCGATGCCGTAGATGACGGTTGGGTCGGACTGAAGTTTCATGCCGCGCGCGAGGCGGTTGACGAAAACCGCGGCGACTCGCGGGCGCTCGCTCGCAACGCCGGTTTCCTTCTCGACGATGGACGCAAGGATGACCGCCTCCTGCGGCGATGAGACCGGCAGGTTCGGATCGCGCGTTGCCCACAGTTCGGCCAGCGCTTGGTCGCGGGCCGCGCGCATACGGCCCACCACGGCGGCGCGGGTATCGCCCCACTCGTAACGATAGGTTTCAGGAAGCAGATCACCGTCGGTGAGTTCGCTCGTGACCTCGCCCACGAGCCCGGGCGCGTCGGCAAGGATGCCGCGGATATCGGCGGTGACGAGGCCTTCAGGGATCGTGACAAAACGGATGACGACGTCGCGGCGCACGATTTTGTCGAGTGCGCCTTTGATGCTGACGGCTGGCTCAAATCTATATTCGCCGGGCTTCAGGGCGCGGGCTTGTCCGGTGCGGCGGGCCTCAATTTCGAAGACTCGCGCGTGCGCGATCACGCCGGCGCTTTGCAGCTCGCGCGAGATGGCCCCGAGCCCGCTGCCCGGTGCGATCAGGACGGTTGAGGCTTGGGCAAGAGGTCCTGGCCGGTCGACTTCACGGGCGAACCAAACGTACGCGCCGCCGCCGATCGCGCCGATTGCCACGAGGAGGAACAGGAGCGCGCCGCCGAGCCTTGCCATGATGAGGGCTCTACTGGATGTGGCCGAACGGGTTACGGCGCCGGGCCGATGATCACGGACGCGTTGGTGCCGCCGAAGCCGAAGGAATTGGACAGCACATACCGGATCGGGCGTTTCTTGGCGTGATGGGGCACGAGATCGATGTCGCAGGCGTCGGAAGGATCGTCGAGATTAAGAGTCGGCGGAGCGACCTGATCGCGGATCGCCAGGATGCTGTAGATGGCCTCGACCGCGCCGGCTGCGCCCAGCAGATGCCCAATGGCCGACTTCGTCGAGGACATCGAAAGTTTATAGGCGTGATCGCCAAACAAGCGCTTCACCGCGCCGAGTTCGATTTCATCGCCAAGCGGTGTCGAGGTGCCGTGCGCGTTGATGTAGTCGATCTGTTCGGGGGCGAGCTTGGCGTCCTTGAGGGCGGCGCGCATGGCGCGGAAACCGCCCGAGCCGTCTTCAGCCGGCGCCGTCAGGTGATAGGCGTCGCCCGCGAGGCCATAGCCGAGGATCTCGGCATAAATCTTGGCGCCGCGCGCGCGCGCATGTTCGAGACTCTCGAGCACAACCACGCCCGAACCTTCGCCCATGACGAAACCGTCGCGTCCCTTGTCCCAGGGGCGCGAGCCCTTGGTCGGAGTGTCGTTATAGCTGGTCGATAGGGCCTTCATCGCCGCGAAGCCCGCGATGCCCAGCCGGCACAGCGCCGATTCTGCCCCGCCGGCGATCATCACATCGGCATCGCCGTACTTGATGAGACGCGCCGCGTCGCCAATCGCATGCGCGCCGGTAGCGCACGCCGTAACTGGCGCATGGTTGGGACCGCGGAAGCCGTATTTGATGGAAACCTGTCCGGAGGCAAGATTGATCAAGCTCGCCGGAATGAAGAACGGCGACACACGCCGCGGGCCTTGCGCCGCCAGGGTCTGCGAGGTGTCGTCGATGGTCGCGAGACCGCCGATGCCCGATCCGATCATGACGCCGGTCCGGTCGCGTTCTTCTTCGTTCACTGGAACCCAGCCGGAATCTGCGATCGCTTCGGCGGACGCCGCCAGCGCATAGACGATGAAATCGTCCATACGGCGGCGGTCCTTCGGCGACACGTAGTCGTCGACGATGAATTTATAAGGATGGTCAGCGGCTGTCGGAACGGCCCCGCCGATTCGGCACGGCAGATCATCGACCTTGAAGCGGTCGATGGCCGCCAGCCCGGACTTCCCGGCGATCAATGAATCCCAGTTGCCCGTCACGCCCATACCAAGAGGCGTGACCAGCCCGATACCGGTTACAACGATGCGCTTGGGTTCATAAGTCATGATGCCGCGGTCCCGGACTCATACAGAAATGTCGGCCTGCTGTTCCCCGAAATCCGCGTCATGCGAATTCCGGGGCGAGGCGCGCTGGCCCGTTGCACTTTGCTAGCCACGCGGTGGGCGCCGCCCACCGCCACTCTACTTACTTGCTGGCGTTCGCCTGAATGAAGGCAATCGCGTCCTTCACGGTCAGGATCTTTTCCGCCGCGTCGTCAGGGATTTCGACGCTGAATTCTTCTTCAAACGCCATCACCAGCTCGACTGTGTCCAGGCTGTCCGCGCCCAAATCATCAATGAAGCTCGCATTGTCGGTCACCTTGGCTTCATCTACGCCGAGATGTTCCACGACAATCTTTTTCACGCGTTCAGCGACGTCACTCATTCTTTTCCTCTAATCGTTTCTTGTTGGTGATGATGTCTGCAGTCGATGTCTTTCACGAACTTGTGTTCGCGCCAGACCCGCGGCTCCGAGCTCCCGGCCCCCATCAGAGTGGGTGTCAGTAGCATACTACCTTTTTGTTGGAAAGGGCTACGGCAGGCGGCTTTTTAGGCATTTTTCGCTTTTAAATCATAGCCATACCGCCGTTTACATGGAGGGTCTGCCCTGTCACATAACCGGCTTCGATGCTGGCGAGATAGACCGCGGCGGCCGCAACGTCGGCCCCTTCGCCGATCCGGCCGAGCGGAACATTGTCGAGC
>CANJEU010000300.1 GCA_947473445.1 Fidelibacterota bacterium
GGCTTCGCCATTACCGATGTCCATCTGACTTTGCGCGCCAAGGTTCCGGGCGCGACCCCGGAGCAGTTTACCGAACTCGCCAATAAGGCAAAGGTCGGCTGTCCCGTATCGAAGTTGCTGAAGGCCAACATTACGCTGGATGCGGCGCTCGAAAACTAGGTTCCATATGTTGCTTCTGAACGGGTATCCTCCCAGCCGTTACACGTTGGGAGGCACCCATTAAAGTTCTCATTACCGGCGGCACCGGCTTTCTCGGCCTACGCGTGGCGTTGCGTGTTCTTGAGCGCGGATCGCTCACTGGCCCTTCAGGAACCGCGGAGTCGATCGACGAAGTGGTCTTGTTCGATACGCCTTCGACAGCACCACTTCCGTTCAGCGATCCAAGGATAAAAGTCGTTCGCGGCGATATCTCCGACCGCACCGCTGTAACAAATCTCATTGATCGACCCAATTTGTCGGTATTTCACCTCGCATCGGTGGTGAGTGGCGGCGCCGAGCTCGATTTTGATTTGGCGATGCGCGTGAATTTGGAAGGCCATCTCCATCTTCTCGAGGCGCTTCGCGCGCTTAAGGCGCGGCCGCGCCATGTGTTCGCAAGCTCCATCGCCGTTTATGGTGGCGCGCGACTTCCCTCGCCCGTCACCGAAGCAACGCGACAGGTACCCCAGACGACCTACGGTATGACTAAAGCCGTCGGCGAACTGCTTGTGAACGACTACTCGCGAAAAGGCTTTATTGATGGCCGTGCCGCGCGCCTGCCGGCGGTTATCGTGCGGCCAGGCGCGCCGAATAAAGCGGCTTCGAGCTTTGTGAGCGGAATCCTGCGCGAGCCGTTGAATGGTGTGGACGTTGCCCTTCCGGTGCCGCTCGAGACGACGATGGTCGTTGCAGGGTACCGAAGCGTCGTCGACAATCTCATTGAGATCCATGAACTCGATGGAGCGAAGCTGGGCGACGACCGCACGCTCAATCTGCCCAATCGCAAGGTTTCACTTGCCGAGATGGCCGAGAGTCTCGAACGCGCCAGCGGAGGTCGGGCCCTCGGCAAGATCACCGTCGCCCCCGACCCCTTCGTTGAAAAAATTGTCGCCGGTTGGCCCGTGGGCCTTGACGCAACGCGCGCGAAGGCGCTTGGCCTGACAGAAGCCGGAAGCCTTGAAACCGTGATCGGCGAATATATCGCTGACTATCTGAAATAGATTCCGATCACGCGAGACGATTGCGTAACGCAACCTGCTTTCGGTTAGAAATGGCTTCGTTTAGCCACTAAGATGAAGTGATCGCAGTGGCCGTTAGGGAGACCCGACTGTTGGCTTTCCGTCCGCGCTTCTTTCTTGTGGCGCTTGTGTGCGTCCTCTCCGCCTGCAGCACCACCCCAAAGATTTCGGACTATCTCCAAGCCCGGGCTTTGTCGAACGAAGCGCAGTCCCTGCTGGATGAAGGTCGATACGAAGAAGCCATCGCCAAGCTCGACAAGGTCATCGCCTACGGCTCCATCGATGCGATCGATTACACGCGCCGGGCGTCTGCCCAGGCAAGCACGGCTAACTATGCGGCCGCAATTACCGACCTTGACCGCGCCCTTGATCTTACGCCCGGCGACTGGCGCACGCAGTTGTTGCGCGGCGTTTTCAAACAGCGCCTTGGTCAATATGAAGGCGCGATTGCCGATCTCGAAGGCGTCGAACGCTTAAGCCCGGATTCGCTGACACCGATGCGGCGCACCGCTTACCTCAAGCTGCTCGCCGGGCAATTTGATGAGGCCGCCGTGCGCTACCAGCGCCTGCGCCACTTACCCGGCCAATCCAACACCGCCGACCTCGGCCAAGGCATGGCGATGTACCTCTCAGGCCAATGGATGGGAGCGTCGGAGGCTTTTGCGCGGGCGCTTAAGGAGGCGCCAGACGATACGCTTGCGGCGTTGTGGTACGTGAAGTCCGGCCTACGCGCCCGCATCTACGTCAATCGCGAATTGCTCGCGTCCGCTTTGGGCGGAACCGAAGGCGCCATGACGAAAGCCCTGCTCGCTGATTCCGAGGATGTACCGCCGGCGGACCCGGCCGCGCTGAAATCAAAGACGGAGCGTTGTGAGCGGGCCCTTTTCCTTGGCGCGATGCGTGTCATCAAAGCAAATGGAAACGGGGCGCGTCAGGAGTTTCTGACGGCGCAGCGCGAATGTCCGCGTGACAGCATTGAGGGCGCAGAAGCCAGGGCTGAGCTCGCCCGCCTTGCCGCGCAAGGCACGTCGTCGGACGAAAAGCTCCTTCAGTAGAGTTCTGCGACCTGCAAGGGCGTTTGGGAACCAAGCGCACGTGCGCGCGTTTCACTGCCGAGGTCCGGCGCTGAGCGTACTTTATTCAGCTATCGGATGTGTCTGTTTTTCCCAGAACAGCGAGATCGCTTTCCCACTTTTGTAAAGTTTCTCGCGCTCGCGGTGGACGACCTTCGCGACGTAAATGCTTCAACTGCCGATCAAATGATCGTTTCGGCTACGATTTATCCACAGGTTGTGTTTATGCCTACCTGTGGTAGCGCAACTTCTGACACAGGCGTATGCTTCGCGGCAGCTTTGCCGAAGGTTTTTCACTTAACAAGGTAGCGCACCGAGCTCGCTCGGCGCTTCCACGATAACCGGCGGTCATGACGTCAGCGCCTAACGCATCCGGCGACTTCGACTTCTCCAAAACCAGCTTTTTGGTCGTGGATGACAAGCCCTTTTTCCGCGAAATGGTTCACGCGGCGCTGCGGGGCCGCACGCGTTCCCTGCGCGATGCAACAAGCGTTGATCGGGCGCTCGAGGTGCTCCGGTACAACGGCGCGGACATAAATTGCATCATTTCGGACTGGGATATGCGCCCCCTTGGCGGTCTCGATTTGCTTCGCATGGTGCGGTCGCGCATGATCACTGCCACTTCGCCGCGTACGAGCTATGTCATTCTTACGGCCCGCGCGGATACATCGGCGGTGAAATGCGCGATTGATCTGGATGTGAACGGTTTCGCCGTGGCGCCGCTCTCCATCGAAAAGTTGATCAAGACGATCGGAACGGCGCTGCGCAGGACGTGGATGCTGCACCAGCCCATGCACTACGCAGGCGTCACGCCTGTGGTCGCAACCCCTTTGTCGGTGGAGACGCCCGCCCCGCCTGGGAGCCGCCCCAAGTTTGTCCCGCCGGAACAGCAGAATCTAAAGAACGTGCGCATGTGCGGAATCGACGCCGTGCAACCGGGCGCGATCCTCGCGAAGGATTTGCGTGACCAGGAGGGCCGCCTGCTCCTGCCACTTGGTACAGAGTTGCGGGCCGCGATCATTGATCGCGTGCGAGGCTCTGTCCAATTCGTCTGGATAGGGGACTCCCCCGCCGCGGGCTGAGTAATCCTGACGCCTAATTCAGGCCCTTCCGGGAACCATCCCATTTTTACATCGTTGTCATTGCTCCCGGGCAAGCCTGTTTGGCTTACGGACGGGCGAAGCGGGGCGATCACATCAACCATTGAGTTAGAGGCGATCATGCACGCCATGGGTTCGCATACTGACGCCAACCTCGCACAAGCGGGATTCCTGGTCGTTGACCACAAGCCAATGGCCCGCGAAATGGTACAGACGGCGCTTGTGTGCCGCGCGCGCAATGTTCGTCAGACGATGAGCGTAGACAAGGCCATCGAAATTTTGATCCGACCCGACGCGGGTATCGATTGCGTGATAGCCGACTGGGACATGCTTCCCATCGGCGGAC
>CANJEU010000301.1 GCA_947473445.1 Fidelibacterota bacterium
ACGGGTGGCGGCCGACCATTTCGTCGGGCAGGCCGAGTTCCTTGCCGAGGATGCGGACTTCGTCCTTGAAGAGTTCGCGCAACGGTTCGACGAGCTTCATGTTCATGCGTTCCGGCAGGCCGCCGACATTGTGGTGCGACTTGATGGTGACCGAGGGGCCGCCATGGAACGAGACGCTTTCGATGACGTCCGGGTAGAGCGTGCCTTGGGCGAGGAAGTCGGCGCCGCCGACTTTCTTGGCTTCTTCCTCGAACACTTCGATGAAGGTAGCGCCGATGGTTTTGCGCTTCTTCTCGGGGTCGATCATGCCGGCGAGTTTACCGAGGAACAGATCGGACGCATCGCGCGCGATGAGTTTGACGTTGAAGCGGTCGCGGAAGACGCGAACCACCTGTTCGGTTTCGCCGGCGCGCATGAGGCCGTGGTCGACGAGGACGCAGGTGAGCTGATCGCCGATGGCTTCGTGGATGAGCGCGGCGACGACCGAGGAATCAACCCCGCCCGAGAGGCCGCAGATGACGCGGCCTTTTCCGACCTGCTTGCGCACGGCTTCGACAGCCTGGGCGCGGAAGGCGGCCATGGTCCAATCGCCCGAGCAGCCGCAGATGTCGCGTACGAATTTCCGGTAGAGTTCCTTGCCGCGCGGCGTATGGGCCACTTCCGGATGGAACTGCACGGCATAGAACTTGCGGGACTCGTCGGCGATGGCCGCGAACGGCGCGCCTTCGGTGAGCGCGCACACCTTGAAGCCCGGCGGGAGCGCGGTGACGCGGTCGCCGTGGCTCATCCACACTTGTTCTTTCTGGCCGACGGGCCAGACGCCGTCGAACAGGGCGCAGTTTTGCGTGACGTCGACATAGGCGCGGCCGAACTCGCGGTGATCGTGCGATTCAACCTTGCCGCCGAGTTGGGCCACCATGGTTTGCTGGCCATAGCAGATCCCGAGGACCGGAAGGCCGATGGTGAAGACCGCATCGGCCGCCCGCGGCGTTTCGATATCGAGCACCGAGGCGGGACCGCCGGAGAGGATGATGCCCTTGGGACCATACGCCTTGATCGAGGCTTCGGTGACTTTGTTGAAGGGATGAATCTCGCAATAGACGCCGAGTTCGCGCACGCGGCGGGCGATGAGCTGGGTGACTTGGGAGCCGAAGTCGATGATGAGGATTTTGTCGGTCATGAGAGCATCCAAGTATGAGTCATTGGGTGCGGAGGGAAAACGACCCCTCCCTGACCCTCCCCTTACTGGGGAGGGGATAAAACGAGTTATGCGCTGCGCTCTAATATCGCGATGAAGAAGCCGTCGGTGTCAGTGCGGACGGGGGAGAATTTCAGGTAGGGGCCGTCGGCTGCGGGCGCTGCGCCGGGGAGAACTTCCGACCAGACCTTGGTGGCGTCCAGGGGTTTGAAGGCGCCGTTGCCGGCGAGAAATTTTTCGATGCGCTGTTCGTTTTCGTCCAGCAGCAGCGAGCAGGTGACATAGACGAGACGACCGCCGGGGCGGGTGAGTTGGGCGCCTTGGTCGAGCACGGCGTCTTGGGTGGCGGTGAGGTTTTCGAGGTTCTCCGGCGTGAGGCGCCAGCGCGCATCAGGGTTGCGGCGCCAGGCGCCGGTGCCGGTGCAAGGCGCATCGACAAGGACGCGGTCGAACGCGCCGCCTTGGGCGGAGGTTTGGCGCTTCATCCATTTATCGTGTTCTTCAAGCACGCGCAGCGTGGCGTTATGCACACCGGCGCGGCGCAGACGCAGCTTGGACCGTTCCAGCCGCGTGACGGACAGATCGGACGCGACGAGGCGGCCCTTGTTATTCATCTGCATGGCGAGCGCGAGGGTTTTGCCGCCGGCGCCGGCGCAGAGATCCATCACGCTCATGCCGGGCTTCGCGTCGGTGAGCAGCGCGCAAAGCTGGGAGCCTTCGTCCTGCACTTCGAACAGACCGTCCTTGAAGCCGAGATGGTTGCCGAGCGTGGTGCGGCCCCCAACGCGGATGCCGAAAGGCGAGAGCGGCGAGGGAGAGACCTTGAGCCCCTCGCCCGCGAGTTGGGCGATGAGTTCGTCACGCGTGGTCTTGAGCGTATTGACGCGCAGGTCGAGCGCGGCTTCACCGCTGAGGGCGGCAACTTCTTCATCGGCTTTGTCGCCGAAGGACGCATCGAACTTTTCGAGGACCCAATCGGGGCATTCGAGGCGGGCGGCGCGGGGCGCGTCGGCGAAATTACGCGCGGCGGCTTTTTCGACCATGCGCTTCTCATTGGCGGCGAGCGGCTCGGGGCCGTTCTTGGCGCCGGAGAAGTGACCGGCGACGGAATCGAGCGAGCGTTTGTCCAAGGCCACGAGCGCGGCGGCGACGAGCATTTTGCCCGAGGCGTTTTCAGCGCCCATCGCCCAGTTCAGACGCGCGCGGTGGCGGATGATTTGCCAGACCTGATCTTGGACCGCGCGGCGGTCCTTCGAACCGAAGAAGCGCCGGCCCTTGAAGTACTGCGCGAGAACGGCATCTGCCGGGCGGTCTTCCTCGAGGATGGTGTCGAGGAGTTCGATGGTGGATTGGAGGCGTGCGGCTGGGGTCATGCTGCGCACTCCGCCGTCAACACGCAGGCGCGCGTGGTGAGGAATGGATCCCGGATCGCACTGCGCCGGCGCTGCGCGCCGGCTGCGTTTGTCCGGGATGACGAGTGGTGATTGAGGCGGGCGGCAGAGGTCGCGGGCGGATTCGTGGTGTCCGCGGCGGCGCGGAAACGCTTAAGTATTGTTGACGCGGTAGTTTGGCGGCTCGCGGGTGACGATGACATCGTGGACGTGGCTTTCACGGATCCCGGCGCCGGTGATGCGGCGGAATCGACAGTTCTTCTGCATATCGGCAATGGTGGGGTTGCCGGTGTAACCCATGGCGGCCTTGAGACCGCCGACGAGCTGATGGACGACGGCGCCGGCGGGGCCCTTGAACGGCACGCGGCCTTCGACGCCTTCCGGCACGAGCTTCATATTGTCGCGCACTTCTTCCTGGAAGTAGCGATCGGCCGAACCGCGCGCCATGGCGCCGAGCGAGCCCATGCCGCGATAATCCTTATAGGTGCGGCCCTGGTAGAGAATGACTTCGCCGGGGCTTTCTTCGGTTCCGGCGAGCAGTCCGCCGATCATCACGCAGTCGGCGCCCGCCGCGATGGCCTTGGCGATATCGCCCGAGCTTTTGAGGCCGCCGTCGGCGATGACCTGGATGCCGGCCTTGCGGCAGACTTCGGCCACTTCCATGACGGCGGTGAGCTGCGGCACGCCGACGCCGGCGACCACGCGCGTGGTGCAGATGGAGCCGGGGCCGATGCCGACCTTGACCGCGTCGGCGCCCGCGTCGATCAGTGCGAGGGCGGCTTCAGGGGTCGCGATATTGCCGGCGATGACCTGGGTATAGTTGGAGGCTTTTTTGATGCGCGCGACGGCATCGATGACGCCTTGGGAATGGCCGTGGGCTGTATCGACCACGAGCACGTCGACGCCGGCTTCAAGCAGCGCTTGACCGCGCGCGTAACCGTCTTCGCCGACACCGGTGGCGGCGGCCACGCGCAGGCGGCCTTGCTCGTCCTTACAGGCGAGCGGGTGGGCTTTGGCTTTGTCGATGTCTTTCACGGTGATGAGACCGACACAGCGGTACTGCGCATCGACCACCACGAGCTTTTCGATGCGGTGCTGATGCAGCAGCTTCACGGCCTGTTCGCGCT
>CANJEU010000302.1 GCA_947473445.1 Fidelibacterota bacterium
CATCGACATCGACCACTTCAAGAAGGTGAACGACGACTTCGGGCATCACGTGGGCGACAAGGTGCTCAAGGGGCTGGTGACGCTGATCTCCAACCGCTCGCGCAAACTCGACCGCCTGTTCCGCATGGGCGGGGAAGAGTTCGTGCTGTTGCTGCCCGACACGCGCGCGGGCACGGCGATGAAACAAGCCGAAGTGCTGCGCAAGCTGGTCGCTGAGGCAAAACTCATCGAACAGCGCGCGGTGACCATCTCCATCGGCGTTGCTGAATTCTGGGCCGATCAAACACAAGAAGAGTGGATGAAGGCGGCCGACGACGCGCTGTACGAGGCCAAGGGCCAAGGCCGGAATCGCGTAGTGTGCGGCTCGGCCGATTCAGATTCCATGCCGGGCCTTGCCGAAAGCCGCGATCGCCGGTTCGGCCGCGCGATGTAACGACAGCGCGCGTCACCATGATCGCGCCATAGTTGCCTCCTGAAATCGACCACAATCACGCGCGAGCATACTCTCCATCACGATGAATGGGGGAAGCCCATCGATGCGTTCGAAGCGGGCCGCCGGCGCGCCCGAAGGCCGGTAAGAAAGACCCCTGGGGAGATGTGCTCATGAACCGACCGTCAAGACTTGTCCATCGCCGAGGCGCCGCATTTCTTGTGATAGCCGCGGCCGCGGGTTTCTCAGGATGCGAGGCGCCCACGGCGCCAAAGCCCGCGCCCCCTGCACAACTCGGCGTGACGCTCTCAGGCGCGAATGGCCAGGCTCAGGCCCCAGAGCGCGAGAGTCGCCATCAGCAGATAGGTGAGGCTGGCGCCGCCGGCGCGGAAAATGTTCGGCGCGGGCCGCGGCATTCCAAAAGCATGCATGAAGCGCGAGACGACGAGCACCGCGCCCGCGACAGCCAGAGCGGTGCTGTTGGCACCCGAGGATTCTAAGAGCGCCATTAGGATCAGGACGAAGGGGACGAATTCGATGAAATTGCCGTGGATGCGCATGCGCACCATCAGCTCTTCATTGCCTTTGTCGCCGAGACTGATGCGGTGTTTCATACGCACGCGGCTGACGCGGGCCGCGAGGATCAGACCCATCAGCGCGAGTACGCACGCGGTGACCAGCGTCACCGGCAACGGTAGTGGAATCATGAGAGCCTCCCCAGACTTTACCCTGGGGTAGCCTGCTCCCGCCGCGGCGCGGGATCAAGCCCGCGCGCGCGCCGGTGGGGGCTTTACGGGGGTGGTGCGCGCGGCGGCGAGCGCCTGGTAGGTGCGCCATATTTCGGTCATCACGACAAGCGCGAAGGCGCCGAGCACGACCGCCAAAGGAACCGCGACAACGAGGGGGAGGCCCGCGAGGCTAACCATGCCGGCGATGAGAACCAGAAGATAAAGAGCGAGTGTCGCCACGTTATTTTACCACAGAAAGATCATTGTCGACGCGGCGGACGCCGATCACCGAGGCGGCAATGTCCTCGGCGCGATAGGCATCGCGCACAGTGGCCACTTCGCCCGATAGCTGGACGATATTGCCGTAGGTGGATACGCGGATGGCCGAGTCACGCAAGCGAGGCTCGTCGAGGATCGCGGCGGCGACTTTTGAGGTGAGCGCGGCGTCTTCCAGATATTCGCCGCGGTTCTGCAAGTGGTCAGAGCGGGCGCGATCGGCGCTGTTGGAACTACTGCCGCAGGCCGAAAGGGCGAGCGGCGCCAGCGCGAGAACGATCAGCGCGACGCGTGATTTGGAAAACATGAACATGGGATGCCTCTTATCTGATGAGTCCGCTGCAGTGCAGCGCGTACCCCTCATCAACGCGAGGTGTAAGGAAATGGTTCCGACACGCAATGCGCTTACGCGCGCGAGGCCATTGCGAGCGACGTGCGCGGCGGTTACCCTCGCCGGGCCAAAATACTTTCGCGTGCATTTCAAGGCCACGGAGACGCGCAATGAATTTCGAATATAGCGGCCTGTTTGGCCTGCTTGTGCTCATCGCCGACGTGTGGGCGATCGTCAATGTCGTCGGCAGTTCCAGCACCAATGGAAAGAAGGTGGTGTGGACGGTGCTGATCCTGCTTCTGCCGATTGTCGGATTCATCATCTGGCTGGTGGCGGGACCGCGCTCGCAGCGGGCCTAGCGCCGCGTCATGGGCAAACGGCTCCCCTGTATTCTGGTCGTCGAGGATGATCGCGCGGTGCGCGAGCTGATCGTCGCATTCCTCAAAAAGGGCGGGCACGAAAGGATCATCACCGCGGGCAATGCCGAGGAAGCATTGTTCTACGTCTTCAAGGATCCGGGCCTGTTGATTCAACTGGCGCTTGTCGATCTTGTGCTGCCCAACGCGAGCGGCCTTGCGTTGATCCGCAGGATCCGCGCGGCCAAAGCGCCGTGGCGCCGCGATCTTCCCATTATCGTGCTCACGAGCCGAACAGACACGGAAACCTATAAGGCGGCCGCGCGGCGCGGCATTCAGGGCTACCTGATGAAGCCGGTTTCGGCCCAGCTTCTGCAGACCACGGTGGCCGAGGTGATGGCAGGCAAAAAACCCTCCATGATCGCAGGCGGGGCTGCAAATCCGGCCGAAAGTCAGGGCCCGGATGTGCCGCCGCCGCCCACGCTGGAAGAGCCGGCGCCGCCGGAAACCCCGTAGCGTCGTTCGGCGAATACCTACGTAGAATCCCCAATTTTCGCTCGATACAGGAGGAGGCACTGTCCACCTGTGTCTCCGCATGGCCGGCTGGGAGCTGGGGAAAACAGCGGTGGGATTTCGGCAAGGCCGGCGGAGACGCGCAGACCGAGGAAAACGCCACTTGAACCTGCACAGCGCCGAAACGACCGCCTTGAATTGGAAAGACTGCGTGAACCTTTCAGATCTCAGCGAAGACGAACTGGCCGATCTGGCTATCCAGGGTGGCGAGCTCGAGATCGAAGGCGCGGAACTCGAACATTATCTGGTGATCACACCGAAGGGCCAGCTTGGGGTTCGGGCGGCCCTCGCCAGTGAAATTCACAGCGCTGTCGCCGCGGGCGATGTGCGCCGCAGCGGAAATCTCAAACAAGTGCTGTTGCGCTTTATGCAGATCTACACGGCCCGTACAACTTAGGGAGAGAACGCCATGCCATTGGACTCGCATACCGACACCAGGGGCGCAGACGCCAAGAGCGCGGCCGCGAAGCGGCCCAAGCTCGATGATGAGGACGCAGCTGCGTCAGCAGCGACGGCGCCGGTAAAACAAAGCTTCCTTCCGACAGGCCTGTCGCGCGCCATCGTGCTCGCGTCTGTCATTTTCTCGCTGTCGTTCACGGCCGTCGAGCTGCTGCGCGATCGCTACGCGATTTCGCCGGTGCCGAATTCGGCCAACAGCTTCGTCTATCGTATCGATCGCCTGACCGGTTCACTTTCTTTTTGTGGGGCTCAGCAATGTTCCGCCGTTCTTACCCGCGCCGCGGAATAGCCGCGCGGCGCCCCGCAGCAACCCCGGCGCCTGTGCGTGCGGCGCTGCGGGTGCGCACAGCCTCGCGCGCGATCAAAACAAGGATAACGCCGGTCGCGGCGCTGGCCTTCGTTCGTCCGCACATGGGACGGCTCTGCTAGTCTACTTTTCTAACGTGCGCTTGTGGGCGGAAAGCTCGTCATCCACGCGACCCAGGGCCGCGGTAAATTCCGCATCAGAGCCCATGGTCGGCTTGGTGAAGGTCACGACGTAAACGGCTCCGCC
>CANJEU010000303.1 GCA_947473445.1 Fidelibacterota bacterium
TGGCGAAATAGCCGACGCTCCAGCTAAGCGCGTCGGCAAGATAGAGCGGCACCGCGCCCGCGATGAGGAAGGCGGTGCGGTGGCCCCATTGATAGGTGGTGAGCATCGCGCCCTGCTGGCTGGCCGGAACCACTTCGATGCGCCAAGCATCCACAACGATGTCCTGCGTCGCGCCGGCAAAGCCGATGAACACGGCAACCGCTGCCGTCACCGCGAAACTAGCGCTGGGATCGGTCAAGGAAATGGCGACCAGCCCCAGCACGACGAACACCTGTGCCACCAGCATCCATGACCGGCGGTGGCCCATGGCCCGCGTCAGGCCCGGCACATGGGTACGGTCGAGCAAGGGCGCCCAAAGGAATTTGAAGGCGTAGGGCAGCGTCGCGAGGCTGAAAAAGGCGATGGTGTCGAGCGAGAGGCCAACTTGCCGCAGCCAGGCGGTGAGCGTGTCGTAGATCAGCCAGAACGGCAGGCCGCAGGCAAAACCAAGGCCGTACATGGTGAGCGTCGAACGTTCGCCGTAGAGGGCAAAGGTCTGGCGCCAAGTCCGCGGCGTAATATGTGAAGGCGCGGGGTCTGCCATCGCTTACGCGGTGACGGCTTTGCGGCGCACAAGGATGTACGTGAGCACCATGGCCACGATGCCCACGAGGAAGGTGTAAATGAAGAACGAGACGTAGCCGGCGCCCAACGAAACCGTTGAGACGTCGATGGCCGCGGCGCCCTTGGCCATCGCTTCGGGCGGCACATCGAACAACGTTCGAAACGGCGCGGCGAATCCGCCATCCTCGGCCGAGCGGGCGCCGGCTTCAACGATGCGGCCCGACTGCGAGCCGACAAGTTTTCCCGGGATCGCATAGAGCGAAGCGAACAGCGCGTATTGTGTGGCCGTGAAACCGGCTGTCGTCAGGCTCGACATATAGGCGACGAGGCACGCGCCCGAAAAAGCTTCGGCGATATTGTCGATCGCCATGGCGGTCATCAATGCCGGAATGTCGTGACCCATAGTCGCGACCCAAGCGAAAGCGAGATTGCTCAAAGGACCGATGAAGGCGCCGACAAGGAAGGGGCCCATCAAGCCCCACCGCGCCATGGCCGCGCCGGCGATGAAGACACCGATCAACGACATGACCGTGCCCCACACTTTGCGCACCTCGGCGATCTCAACCAAGGTGAAGCCGAGATCAAGGTAGAAGGGATTCATGATGTTGAGGGTGAAGTCAGACACCCGGTAAAGACAGATGACCGCAAGGATCAGCCCCGCCTCGCCGCGGTGATGACGGAAAAAGTCGGCGAAGGGATCGATGAAGGCGCGCGCGAGGAAAAAGCCCGGTCGGGTCTCACGGTGCGGTAGCGGCGTTGCGGCCAGGAAGAAAAGTACAAATCCTATCGCGACACTGGCCAGCTGAACGAAAATGCCGCTGCCGGGCGCGCGCCACGCCGCTTTCAGCGCATCGCCCTGCTCGGGCGACAGGAAGAAGGCGAAAAGATCGGCGCGGGCCGAGAGGCCGGACCCAAGGGCCGCCGCGCCGATGGCAAGGATCAAGAGCCGCACCATCCATTCAACGCGATCGGCCACGGGCCGGACCGGGACGCTGTCGTCGGCGACAGGGCGCAACGCAACACTCTTTTCGCGCGGGGCAAGTAATGTCGCGGCGACGCCGATGAACATCATCCCCGCCATGACGAAGTAGGACAGCGACCAATCGAAGGCTTGCGCGATCAAGAGCGGCACGATCCCGGCGATGAGCCGCGCGATGCGGTAGCCCCAGGTATAGGCCGCCACCATGGCGCCCTGCTCATGGTCCTCGGACACCTCGATGCGCCAGGCGTCCATGGCGATATCCTGCGTCGCCGACGAGAAACCGGTGGCGACGGCGAACACCGCCATCATCGCAAGGCTCGTGGTGGGATCGGTGATTGAGATCGCCCACAGGCCGGCGATGATCGCGATTTGCGTCAGCAGCATCCACGAGCGGCGCTGACCAAGCAGGCGGGTCAGAATCGGGATCGGCGCGCGATCGACCAGCGGCGCCCAGACGAATTTGAACGCGTAGGAGAGTGTAGCAAGCGAGAAGAAGCCGATGACCTCGAGCGACAGGCCCGAGGTGCGCAGCCACGCCGACAGCGTGTCGAAGATGAGCATGAACGGCAGGCCGGCCGAGATGCCGAGCGCGAGCATGATGGCCACGCGCCGGTCCAGATAGACCGCGAGTCCTGCGAACCGGGCTTTGGGTGTGGCCTCCACCATGACGCGAATGTCGCACACTCGGAACGACGGCGCAAAACGCCGAAATAGAAAAAGGCCCGATCTTTCGAACGGGCCTTTTTGTCGTCGGAGCTTCTTGCGGGCTTAGCCGGCGGCCGAGCGCTTCGCGTCGCGCTTGCGGTCGTTGGCGTCGAGGAAGCGCTTGCGCAGGCGGATGTTCTTCGGCGTCACTTCGACTAGCTCGTCGTCCTGGATGTAGGCCAGGGCTTGTTCAAGGGTCATGATGCGCGGCGGCGGAAGATCCTGCTTGTCGTCCTTCATCACGGTACGGAAGTTGGTGAGGGCCTTGGACTTGAGCGGATTCACTTCAAGGTCATTCTCGCGGGTGTGTTCGCCGACGATCATGCCCATGTAGATCTTCACGCCGGCCGAGACGAACTGCGTGCCGCGGTCGATGAGGTGGAAGAGGCCATACTGGTTGGCTTCGCCGGTTTCGGTGGCGATTAGAACGCCTTCACGGCGCGAGGCGATGGCGCCCTTATAGGGACCATACGAGTGGTACAGGCGGTTCATGACGCCCGTGCCGCGCGTGTCGGTGAGGAATTCGCCGTGATAGCCGATAAGGCCACGGGACGGCGCGATGAAGACCATGCGGGTCTTGCCGCCGCCGGCGGGCTTGAGTTCCTGCAATTCGCCTTTGCGCTTGGACATCTTCTCGACAACGATGCCGGAGAACTGCTCATCGACGTCGATGACCACTTCTTCCATCGGCTCGAGCTTGTTGCCGTTCTCGTCAGTCTGGAACAGAACGCGCGGGCGCGAGATGGAAAGTTCGAACCCTTCGCGGCGCATATTCTCGATCAGAACGCCGAGCTGAAGTTCGCCGCGGCCGGCGACTTCGAACGCGTCCTTATCTTCAGATTCGGTGACTTTGATCGCGACGTTGCCTTCGGCTTCGCGGGCAAGACGGGCGCCGATGACGCGCGTGGTGAGCTTGTCGCCTTCCTGACCGGCGAAGGGCGAGTCATTCACGCCGAAGGTCATGGCCAGCGTCGGCGGATCGATCGGGCGAGCCTTGAGCGGCTCGGTGACTTCCGGCGCGCAGAAGGTATCGGCGACGTTGGCGTTTTCCATGCCGGCGAGAGCGATGATGTCGCCCGCTTCGGCCGATTCCACCGGGATGCGCTGAAGGCCGCTGAACGACAGCAGCTTCGTGGCGCGGCCGGTTTCAAGCACCTTACCGTCGCGCGACAGCACCTTCAGCGGCATGTTCACGCGCGCAATCCCGCTTTGGATGCGGCCGGTGAGGATGCGGCCCAGGAAGTTGTCGAACTCGAGGGTGGTGGCCAGCATTGTGAAGGGCGCCGAGGTGTCGTGCTTAGGCGCAGGCACGTGGCTGACGATGGTTTCGAACAGCGGCGTCAGGTCCTTGCGCTCGTCCTTTTCCAGGTCGCGCACGGCCCAGCCTTCGCGGCCGACGGCGAACA
>CANJEU010000304.1 GCA_947473445.1 Fidelibacterota bacterium
CAACGGGGATGTGAACACGCCGGCCGACGCGGCCGAACTGCTCCGCCTTTCAGGCGCCGACGGCGTCATGATCGGCCGCGGCGCATTCGGCAAGCCATGGCTCCCGGCGCAGGTCGAAACCTATCTCGCCACCGGGACCGCGCCGCCATCTCCCACCGTGGAACAGCGGCGGGACATCGTGCTCGAACATTACGATGGCCTGCTGTCGTACTACGGCGTCGACAAGGGGCTGCGCATTGCGCGCAAACATTTGGCATGGTCGGCGGCCGGCCTCAAAAACGCGAATGCATTTCGCGTCGCCGTCAATACCGCGACGGATCCGGCGAAGGTTCAAAGCCTTATCCGCGATCTCTTCACGGCCGATGCCCCGCTTCAGGAGGCCGCATAGTGTCCGCTCCGCTTGCCGCCCTACGCCGTGATCAGGCACGCCATACGCTTCCGTTCAGTGCCGAGGCCATTCTCGGCGCGTTGCCGGCGGCGACGGTGGTGATCGATGAGCAGAGCATCGTGCGTTACGCCAATATGTCGGCCGAACAGCTCTTTCAGGCCAGCGCCAGCATCCTGCTGGGCGGGCCGCTCGCTGATATCGTACCTCCAACAGGACCGCTGCTTGCGCTGGTCGATCAGGCCCGGGCTCACGAGGCGCCCATGTCGGCACATGGCGTCATCCTTGATACGCCCAAGACAGGCATTCGCACGATGACGGTGCACGTCGCGCCAATGATCGACAATCCGGGTTGGTTCGTGATTTCGCTCCAGGAACAGACCCGCGCGCTCAAGATCGGCCAGCAGCTTGAGCACCGCAGCGCCGCGCGCTCAATGACGGCCATGGCCTCGATGCTTGCGCACGAAGTGAAAAATCCGCTGTCGGGAATCCGGGGCGCCGCGCAGCTTCTGGGCCAGGGCGCCAGTGAGGAAGACCGTAAACTGACGCAGCTTATCTGTGACGAAACCGACCGCATCGTCGCGCTTGTGAACCGGATGGAAGTGTTCTCCGACGATCGCCCGCTTGAACGCGGTCCGGTGAACATCCACGTGGTGCTCGAACGCGTGCGCCGCCTTGCCGAGAATGGCTTTGCCAAGTCCGTGAAATTTGTCGAGCGCTATGACCCTTCGCTGCCTGCCGTCGACGGCAATCAGGATCAACTGGTGCAGGTCTTCCTAAATCTTATCAAGAACGCCGCGGAAGCTGTGGCCGATAAGGAGGGCGGCGAAGTCGTGTTGTCGACCGCCTATCGTCCCGGGGTGCGCATTTCCGTCAATAGTTCGAGCGAGCGCATTCACCTGCCGCTCGTGGTGACTGTCCAGGATAACGGCTCGGGTATTCCCGAAGATCTGCGGCCTTATCTGTTCGATCCTTTTGTGACGACCAAACCCAAAGGGAGCGGTCTCGGTCTGGCCTTGGTGGCAAAGATCATTAGCGATCATGGCGGGATCATCGAATTTGAGAGTGAACGCGCGCGCACGGTGTTCCGGATCATGCTTCCGGTCGCCAAGGCTTGAGCTAGGAAATAGTTTATGAATGCCGCAACCGTACTCGTGGCCGATGACGACCACGGAATTCGCACTGTCCTGACGCAGGCCCTTGGCCGCGCCGGCTATGACGTGCGCACGACCGGCAATGCGGAAACGCTGTGGCGCTGGGTGTCGGACGGTGAGGGAGATCTTGTGATCACCGACGTCGTCATGCCCGACGAAAATGGCCTCGACCTCATCCCGCGCATCAAGAAGGTTCGCCCGGAACTGCGCATCATCGTCATGAGTGCGCAAAACACGCTTCTGACGGCGGTGAAAGCGGCCGAACGCGGGGCGTTTGAATATTTGCCCAAGCCGTTCGACCTCGGCGAACTTGTTGCGGTCGTGAACCGCGCCTTATCGTTGAAGCCGCAGGAGCATACGCCTGCCAACGATACGGCCGAGCGCCTGCCGATTGTCGGCCGCTCGGCGGCCATGCAGGACATCTACCGCGCGGTTGCGCGCTTGATGAATACCGACCTGACGGTGATGATCACCGGCGAATCAGGCACGGGCAAGGAACTGGTCGCGCGCGCGCTGCACGAATTCGGCCGCCGTCGTGGTGGTCCGTTCGTCGCCGTGAATATGGCGGCCATTCCGCGCGAGCTGATTGAGAGCGAGCTTTTCGGCCACGAAAAGGGTTCGTTCACCGGCGCTGTGATGCGCGCGACCGGCCGCTTCGAGCAAGCTGAGGGCGGGACCCTGTTCCTCGACGAAATCGGCGATATGCCGCCCGAAGCACAAACGCGCTTGCTGCGCGTTTTGCAGGATGGCCGCTATACGACCGTCGGTGGGCGTACGCCCATCAAGGCGAACGTGCGCATCGTTGCCGCTACTCACCGCGATCTCACGCAGCTCATCAAGCTTGGCATGTTCCGCGAGGATTTGTTCTATCGCTTGAACGTCGTGCCGATCCGCATTCCGCCGTTGCGCCAGCGCGCCGAAGATATTCCCGAACTTGTGGGCCACTTCCTCGCGCAAAGCGCGGCGGAAGGACTTCCGCCCAAATCGCTGACTCAGGCCGCGCTCGAACGCCTCAAGACTCATCGCTGGCCGGGCAACGTGCGTGAGCTTGAGAATCTGGTTAAGCGCCTCGTTGCCTTATACGGCGAGCCGGTGATCGGGCCGGAAGTTGTCGAACTGGAACTTGCGGGCGCGGCGCCGCCTGAAGGCGTGGGAGATTCGAATGGGTCCGCAACGCTCGCCGGCACCATAGAGCGTCATTTACGCGATTACTTCGATGGACATAAAGGCGCGCTGCCGCCGCGGGGTCTTTACGACCGGGTGCTGCGCGAACTGGAACGGCCGCTTATCACACTCACCCTGCTTGCCACGCGCGGCAACCAGGTGAAAGCCGCAGACGTCCTTGGCCTTAATCGGAACACTTTGCGCAAGAAAATTCGCGAGCTTGAGATTGGCGTTGTACGCGGCGTGAACAAGTAATCAGAGCGACGATGAACACAGACGTTTCCACGGTCGACGCTTCGCCAGCGGCTCCTAATTTGGTGCAACGCGAGGCCCTGCGCGTGCGCTTACGCCTTGTGCCGGCGCGCGCCGCGGAAATCCTAGCCGTAATCCTGACCGTCGCCGCCGTTGTCGCGGGGGCGGGCACGTTCGTCGCGCTGTGGGGCTGGGGCGAACGAGGTCCGAATGCCACCGCAACGCAGGCGCTGCTGATCACGGACGTTCTCATCGTGTTTGGCTTAGCAGCGCTTGTCGGCGCGCGCCTTGTGCGCCTGTGGCGAGCACACCGCACCCGCACGGCGGGCTCGCGTCTTCATATACGGCTGGTTCTTCTCTTCGCCGGCATCGCTATGACGCCGACGATCCTGACGGCGATGTTCGCGACGATCTTCTTCACCTTCGGTGTTCAGACCTGGTTTGGCGACCGCGTCAAAACGGCGGTAACGGAATCAGCCGCCATCGCGCAGGCGTACTTACGCGAGCACCAACAGGCGATCCGCGCCGACGCGCTTGCCGTTGCAAACGATGTCAATCGCCAGTGGGCGGCGCTGGGTGGCAATCCCAAGTTGCGCGATAACTTCCTGTCGACACAGACGTCGTTCCGCGGTCTCGATGAAGCGATCATATTCACGCCCGACGGTCAGGTGATCGCAAAGGGCGGCTACACTTTTGCCTTGGCTGGCGAGTTCGTGTCCTTCGAAGCGATGGCGC